>JALOPT010000017.1 GCA_025453715.1 Methanoregulaceae archaeon
CGGTTACCTCCCAGAATGCAGGTAATGTGAGGGGGATATGGAACGTGCCTGAAGATACCATACGGTTGCAACTGGTGACACTTCTTGAAGATTTTGATATTAGGGCGTTTAAGACGGGAATGCTCTACGACCGTGGGGCTGTGGCTGCAGTGGTGTGGGGTGTTCCGAAGGGTGTACCTCTCGTTGTTGACCCCGTAATGATATCATCAGGCGGGCGTCCCCTGATGGGCCCGGATGCATTAAACGAAATGCAGGAAGAACTCATGCCAAGGGCGACTCTTGTAACCCCCAACCTTCGGGAAGCAGAGGTGCTTTCCGGCAACGGGCCAATCAAATCTGTGGATGATATGCGGGCCGCCGGCCGGAGCATTATGAAGGATGGCCCTGAGTATGTGCTTGTCAAGGGGGGACACCTCCCTGAACGTATAGGTGAAGTTCCGGACCTTTTGATAGGCCGCGAGAGCGAGTGGCTGCTTTCCGGAGAAAGACTACAATTTGGTGCACATGGTACCGGCTGCTGCCTATCCGCAGCGATTACCGGGCATCTCGCTCTTGGGAACGATGTTCCCGGTGCATGTACGGCTGCAAAAAAGTTTGTCTGGCATTCCATTCGTTCATCATTCATAACGAAAAGCGGATGCCGTGTAGTCAACCCCGGGTCTGGTGGAGTATGAAATGATCGACAACCTGATTTATATTCATCCTGCGGATAGTTGTTGTAGCAGACGCAAGGATTCGAATTCAACGATAGGGGGGAGGGATGGTACCAGATAATAACCAGTTATACCAGGCATTGTTTGAGGATGCACCGGATGGTATGGGAGTATTGGATAATTCAGGTGATATTCTCCTCCTGAACCGTAAGGCGCTTGAAATTACTGGTTATCCGGATGTGGCTGAACTTCAGGGTAAGAATATTGTCCATATCCTGGATGAAGCTGATCAGAACATGTTCCAGGAATCCTTCAGCCAGGTCCGGTCTTCCGGGGCGGGTATTGTCCAGAAATCTGGCATCCGGAGGAAAGATGGTTCATTAACAAGATGCGAATTTCAATTCTCCCGTGTACCTGGAGCTGCCAATAGTCCGGGGATAGTGATTGTATCATTCCGTGATGTATCAGAACGGGCCCGGTCTGAAGAAGCGTTAATTTCAGCAGTCCGGATGCTGAACCGGTTTAATAGTATAACCCGGCACGATATCATGAACCAGTTGACTATTCTCCTCGGTTACCTGGAACTGTCACACGACATGGTAACGGACAACACGTTGAAGGAATTCATTTCACGGGAGGAAGGTGCCGCCGAGACAATCCGGAAGCAGGTCGCATTTACCAAGGAGTACCAGGATGTCGGAGTCAATGCACCAACATGGATTGACCTGTTTGCCGTTGTCAGGGAAACTGCATCAGTTGTCGATCACCCGGGGATGAAAGTGGAAGTAAGGATAGACCCGGGCCTCAAGGTCTTCGCAGACCCGCTGATCAGGAAAATTATTTCAAATTTTATCGAAAATACCGTGCTGCACGGAAAAACGGCCACCGAAATAACGATAACCTCTTCAGAACAACCTGGAGGACTGGTGATTGCTTTCAGCGACAACGGTGCCGGTGTGCCGGCCGAGGACAAAGAACGGATTTTCACCCGTGGTTTTGGGAGCAAACGGGGGTATGGACTTTACCTTGCAAGGGAAATTCTTGCCCTCAACGGGCTGACAATTGCTGAAACCGGGGAAGCTGGCAAAGGGGCAAGGTTTGAGATTACGGTGCCGAAGGGTGGGTACCGGGTTTAGGTGACAGAAAAAGCAGGGGCTCTTTAATTATATAGTTGGCCCCTGTGCCCCATCCCTGGAAGTACTTCTTGTGATGATATTGCCCTCCGCATCCGCGGAGCTGCAATGCAAGTCGATTGTCGGTCACTATTGATATTTTCCTGGAATAATTCTGGATCCTACCGATATACCAGATGTTGAATAAAATGCTACCTCTTCTAACTTCATACATATTCCGGAAAACCTTGATTTTCGACCAAATCCTCCTGTTTTCCTGCCACTACCATCCCAATTCCTGCCTATTTATTGAATATTGTTATAAAGCAGTCCGGATTATGTTAGGAAAGCCCGATAAAGAACGATGTACCTGCGGTATCTCTCTCCGAATCCAGATCCGGCCTATTATTGCCATGTTTCGAAAATTCTCCAGATCCAGGTAATTTTAGAGTGTTTCCTTGAGAAAAAGAGGCTGATTAAGGGAATTCCGGCCATGACCAGGGTTGCCGTACTGGTGCATAAAAAACCGGAACCTATGTGTCCTGTATACCTCGCGCACGACTTTCCCGATTATTTTCTACAATAACAATCATTTAAAGACTTATTGGTCAAAAAGTTGCGATATAATAATAGACCTGGTATACGTACCTCTGCACAATGCATTACAATAATGGATTACAATAAACAATTCATTTTTGCGACCTATATTCAAAAGGCGCTCATAAAATGTCCCAATATCAAAAATACTCAAGAATTATTACATATGGAACGGTAACTACTTATTTATACCAAGAAAGAAGACTTCATATCATACGTTGTTGCATCGGTGGGAGACTACGGGTGCGGGCGTAACAACCGAGGTGTTGTAAAATGAAGAAGATGTCAACATATGGAAAGGGAAGTGAGGATGCAGTATCGCCGGTCATCGGTGTCATCCTGATGGTCGCAATTACCGTCATCCTCGCTGCAGTGATTGCAGCATTCGTGTTTGGAATGGCAGGGAACGTTGGAAAAACAAGGAACATTGCAGCTACTGCAACGAAAACGTCCAATGCTACGAATAATATGATCACTGTAACAAATAACGGTGGACCTGATATTGCCGATTTAATGGCTGGTGACCAAGCATTTACGACAAATGTGACCTACGCTAATGGAACCGCCATAACCGGTCATACAGGCACAGTTACAAAGGATGTAGGATCTACCGCAACCTATGTCACTGTTCAGACTGGTGAAAAAGTCCATGTAATTGTATCTGCGCATTTCACAGATGGTTCATCGCAGGTAATTCTGGATACCTACTTATAAACTTTTTAGGAATTAATAACAGATTGTATTAAATGAATTTTAAACAAAAGAATTTATCAGTAATTGTCCTGCTTCTATTCATTTTTCTGATTTTTATTTTGCCAATAAACATTTACATAATTGGTGATTGGCAAGGTGTAGGCGTCCAATTTGCCTTTTTCCGATATCAAATAACAACTCTTGGGACAAGTCTTATTCATTCATACCAGGATATTGAATATATAAAAATGGGTATTTTGGGAATAAAAACAGCCCTTTCAACAGCATTTTGGATTATTGGAAGTATATTCCTTACTATCTCATTTATTTATCAAATGTTATATCTAAAAAAATTTTTTATTACGGGATTATTTGTACTGTTTTCATCAATACTATATTTGGTTTCAATCATTATCCAATACGGCCCCCTCTTCCACGGCCCCGCCGGAACCGCGATCCCAATCGGCCTCCCTGTGCTATTCGTAATCGGTGCCTGGATGTATATGGAGGGGCAAAAGGAGGAAGCCGGAGATGAGGAGGAAGAGGTGTAGGGGATAGATGAGGGATCAGAGTAAGGTTCTGTGATCCCGCCCTTCCACCCCGGTATTCATGATTACGACCATGCCTCCTGATATTTTGGCTGATATTTATAAGATCTGACCGGAGTTACCCCGGCGATCATACAAATCACACCCCACACTATTACCTCCACCCCAACACTCTTATCTCATAACCGCCTATGTGTAACATCGATCAAACGGGCCAATTATTTCATTTTTCTGCGAGTGGTTATACAATCTCCGCGTATCCTTGGAAGTTACAATGGTCCGGAGTGGTCAATGGTGAACCACCTATGAAAACAATATCATTTCCTGACCTTGAACTGTCAAAGGAGCTCGAGAAGGCTATCACTGACCTCGGGTTCGAAGAACCGACGCCGATCCAGGCGCTTGCAATACCCATGCTCATCGAGGGCAACGATGTAATCGGCCAGGCGCATACCGGGTCCGGCAAGACCGCTGCCTACGGTATCCCCCTGCTTGGGAAAATCGACCAGAACGACCGCCGGGTGCAGGCCCTTGTGATGTGCCCGACCCGTGAACTTGCCATCCAGGTCTCCGAAGAGCTCGCGAAGCTCGGCAAGTACCTGCCCGGGATCATGATCATACCGGTCTACGGGGGCCAGCCAATTGAACGGCAGCTTGTCGCACTGAAAAAAGGTGTCCAGGTAGTAATTGGTACACCCGGACGGATTATTGATCACTTACACCGCAGGTCACTTGACCTCTCCAATGTGAAGGTAGTTGTGCTTGATGAAGCCGATGAAATGCTCGACATGGGATTCCGTGACGATATCGGTGATATCCTCGGGAGAATTCCGGAGAAAAGGCAGACGGTCCTGTTCTCGGCAACCATGGCCCCTCCGATTATGGAGCTGGCGAAGAAATACCAGAAGAACCCGAAAAATGTCAAGGTCGTCCATGAGCAGCTTACTGTGCCGACAATTGAGCAGTTCTACTACGAAATGAGGGAAAGCGACAAGGTAGAGGCATTATGCCGGCTCCTTGACCGCTACAACCCCAAGTTATCACTGGTATTCAGCAATACAAAACGGCGTGTCGATGAGATTACCAGCCGCCTGATTGCACGGGGGTATGCTGCAGAAGGTCTTCATGGTGACATGAGCCAGAGCCAGCGCGAACGGGTAATGGCAAAGTTCCGCAGCGGTGTTACCGATATTCTCATTGCGACCGATGTTGCTGCCCGCGGGATTGATATCGACGATATCGAAGCAGTGTTCAATTTCGATGTCCCGCAGGACCCCGAATATTATGTCCACCGGATCGGGAGGACCGCACGGGCAGGAAGGGCAGGCCGCTCATTTACGTTCGTGTCCGGTAAGGAAGTCTGGAAGCTTCGTGACATACAGCGGTATGCAAAAGTAAGGATAACACCCGACTTCATCCCGAGCGACCAGGACCTTGAGGAACAGCGCACCCTCCAGGCACTTACCAAAATCAGGGAAGCAATCGAAAAGGAAGACCTTGATAATTACCGTCTCCGTGCCCAGGCAATGATGGGTGAGGAATTCACCTCGCTTGACCTTGCGGCAGCGCTCCTCTTTATGACGGACAAGGCCCGCCCGAAGATTGCTTCTCCTGACCAGGCCCCCATTCCAAGGGACGACGAAAGGCAACGGGAGCGAAATAACCGTCCTCCCCGGAGAAGGGAGGCATACAAAAGCCCGCACCCGGCGAGCAGCAACCGGGCCGGGCCGCGGTCATCAGGCCAGAGGGATCGAAGGTCATATACCCATTAATTTTTCAAATTTCCCCGTAACACTAATTATTTATTCCATTCATATCCTATATTTCTGTAATATTTCCTGCTGGTTCCAGACTCCGGGTGCCCCATGATTACTGTCCTCCTTGTACATGACAATACTGACATCATTGATTCAACCCGCTCCTATCTCGAACGCATGGGTGAACTGAAGGTAGACAGTGTCAATTCAACAAAACAGGCCATTGAAGTCCTTAAAAATAGGGCCTACGATGTGATTGTCTCTTACTACCATCTGCCTGTTGTAGACGGGATTGAATTTCTTGGGGATATGAACGGTGTTGAGCTGCTCAAATACCTGAAACAGCAGGGAAATACCACCCCTTTCATCCTCTACGCAAGAAATCCGGGAAATAAGATTGTTCTTGAGGACATCAATTATGCTTCCGAGATGGTCGTCAGTGCCCGGACCCCGCTTTCGGAGCTCCGTGATATCATTAAACAGGCCGTGCTCAGGAAGAAATCGGAACGTGAGCAGAGCACCCGCTACGAGATGTTGAATGCACTGTTGTCTGCCACCCCGCTGGCAATAAGCCGGGTCAGGAACGGAAAATTCGAGTGGATCAATACTCCCATGTATGCCATGCTCGGGTATACGGAAGGGGAGCTTTCTGATAAAGAAATGCCGGTTATTTTTCCAGGCCGCGAAGAGTACGACCGTGCCTGCCGTGAATTATCCATCAGGATCGATGGACAGGGGTGGGGGAATGCCGATACCGAATTGCGCAGGAAAAACGGGACTCTATTCAACTCTCACCTGCGGACCAGGCCAGTAGACCCTGCTGATCCCGGGAAAGGGGAGATGTTAATCGCCGAGGACACGACAGAGCGGTCAAGGCTTTTAGAGGCAGTGAAGCAGGCAGAGATCAAGTACCGTGAACTTGTCCAGGACTCGCAGAGTATTATTATCAAAGTGGATACCGAGGGCAACATTACTTTCTTCAACAAGGCTGCACAGGCATTTTTCGGCTGGTCTGCTGCAGAAGTTGTCGGAAAAAGTATTGTCGGCACGATTATATCCCCAACTTCCCACTCGGCAAAAGAGGTCATCAGCATGATGGGTGACCTGTCACGGTCCGGGAGTGAGGGAGGTCTCCACATCAACGAGAATGTGCTCCGGGGAGGGGAAGCGGTATGGATTGCGTGGACAAACAAGCCGGTACGGGACGAATCAGGAAAAATCTCCGAAATCCTCTGCGTTGGCAACGATATTACCAACCATTCAGGCCATGACCGGATACGGATAAGCATGGCCATGTGGAAAGACAAGGTGCTTGCCGGCACCGATGTTGCAGAAGAAGTATTTGAAGCGGCCTTTCACATCAGCATGGAGATCGCACGGGAAGGGCGCGAGGGAAAATCGGTCGGTACCGCCTTTATCATCGGCGATGCCGAAAATGTCCTGGCAAAGTCAAAGCAGATGATCTTAAACCCGTTTGAAGGGCATGCAAAAGAGAACCGGATCATCACAAACTGCGAGATCAGGGAGATGATCAAGGAGCTGGCCCAGCTCGATGGTGCCTTCGTGGTAAGTGGGGACGGGCTAATCGAGGCTGCAGCACGCCGGATTACTATCGAGATGAGTAATGTGCAGATCCCGAAGGGACTTGGGACCCGGCATGCCTCGGTCGCTGGGATTACCCAGGTGACCAGTGCAATAGGGATCGTCGTTTCACAGAGTGGTGGAAAGATCTCGATCTTCCGTAATGGGCGGATTGTTCAGGAGATCTCGTAGATCCCAAGATTATCAGGGAAATCTTTTCATTATCTCCCAACCTTCCTGCACACCTGTTGTCTGGAAACAAAAAACAAATAAACTGCTCGACTCCATCCAGTAACACCTAACTACCATTGTTCCCGCTGATTTTTTATTGGTTTTTCCACAATATTTTCTCCTGAATCCTGACCACATACCCTGTTTTTTATACTAGTTCCGCTAATTACTACATGCAGTATATAAACCTGCACGAGTTAATCAAATGAATGAGAGAAGAAGCTATGGGAGCCCAAGGAATTTCGGCCCTCGTGAGATGACAAAGACAGTCTGTTCAGATTGTGGTAAGGAATGTGAAGTGCCCTTCAAACCCACCGAAGGGAGACCAGTTTACTGTCAGGAATGCCTTCCTAAACACAGGAAACCCCGGTACTAATTCTTTTTTTAAAACAATAAATTCAAATCAAAATGGAATAGCGGAGCAGTTTTTTGCTTCTGATAGCCAGCGAAATGTAAAACTCCGGTAGCAGTCCCTCGTTGTATTAAGGATTCTGTCCAGATACCAGCACAGCCTGGATAGTTGATCCCATTGAAATTTTTTAAAAGTATAGCAATAGGCGATCATCGTCTGTTGTTATACGACACCCCTGGGTTTTTGTTATTTACCTTTTAATGTGAATTGAACAATAAATTCCCGGATTTTTCTGCCAATCTCCATAAGAAAACATATATCTCCCATCAGAATAGATATTTTTGTAAAGAGAGGTGTTTGAATGAAGAAAGTAACCTTAGCATTAGTATTGATTGCAGCATTCTGCCTGTTTGCAGTATCCCCTGTAATGGCATATACCTGGACGACGACAACAGACCCGTACAAGGCATCCAATGTTACGGCCAAATATACGTTCGGAACTGCAGGGAAAAACACTGTTTCGTTCCCCACTGCAACCTACAAGCCAACTATTGCATCGACCCTGGACAAGACCTTTGCCTTCCCGACCTACAAGCCATCGATTACATCGACCCTGGACAAGACCTTTGCCGTATCTGCGATGTCAACTCTTACCACATCAAGTGGTGGAAAATACGTAGTAGTTAAGGCACCGTGGGAATAAACTGATTTGGGAAGCATTTTAATTCCTTTATTACAAAAGGGATTAAAATATAACCTTTTTCAATTACTGAGTGCAATTACGTTTTTTTTATTAAGCCCCTAAAGAAAAAATATATCTTCCATCAGGAGCAGATGCTCTGTAAAGAGAGGTGTATGAATGAAGAAAGTAACCTTAGCATTAGTGTTGATTGCAGCATTCTGCCTGTTTGCAGTATCCCCTGTAATGGCATATACCTGGACGACGACCACAGACCCGTACAAGGCATCCAACGTTACTGCCAAATACACGTTTGGCCTGGCTGGGAAAAACGTTGTCACGTTCCCGACTGCAACATATAAACCAACCATTGCATCGACCCTGGACAAGACCTTTGCCATCTCTGGGATGTCAACCATGACAACCTCAAGTGGTGGAAAGTATTACACAGCGAAGTTCCCGTGGGAATTATAAGCTGAAGTTATTTCATTTCCTTTTCCGGAAAAGGGATTAACCCACCTTTTTTTCATTTAATGGGATCCTTGTAGTGAATGGCTTTTCACCACCCCAAAAAATCCGTACCAACCGGTACGTTGGCTAATTTACCTGGAATGAGTTAACTATAAACGCTCCGCATCCAATATCCAGCATTACTGGTGATCGTATGGAAGGAGAAGAACTTGTTGAAGTGGATGACCTTACCTGGGAGAAGACTATTGAAAAGGGCGAGAAACCCTCGGTTGTGATGTTCTATTCCCCGTCCTGCTCTTACTGTCATTCCATGGAGCCTTTTTTTCACCAGTATGCCAAGGAATTCAAAGAAACTATTGTGTTTGCCCGGCTGAATATTATTACAAACCAGTGGACTGCAGAGAAATACGGAGTCAGGGGTACCCCGACATTCAAATTTTTTTGCAGTGGCAAACCCGTTTCAGAACTTGTAGGGGCGGTATACCCGGCAATTCTTAAAAAAATGGTCGAGGAAGTCCTGGAACACGGGGAGGTCTGCGCAAAAAACAGGACGGAAATCAATTATGATATCACCGGGTATGGATAACCTGGCAGACTAACTATTTATTTGTTTGATCGGGGAATCCCACATATCTTCCCGTGCAGAATTTTCTTGGGACCATTATGATCCTATTGGGGAATCCCTGATATTTTTCTCATGATATGTCTTGCCATATATGCTGCTGAATTATCATGCATGAACCATGGTGAGCATCATTTTAAACGTTGTAATTGCTTTGAGGGCATGGGGAATATTGGCTGGCATGATGATCATCTGCCCCTTTCCAAGCCGGAACCTCTCTCCCGATATCGTAATTTCAACCTCCCCGTCCAGCACCTGCACCACGGCATCAAATGGTGCGGTATGCTCAGAAAGGCCTTCATCGGCATCAAATGCAAACAGGGTGATAGTGCCGCTTTTCCGGAATACAATAGTCCTGCTCACCACCGCACCATCCTGGTACGCAATGAGTTCTGTGGGATCGAGGATTTTACCGATTAGATCTGCAGGGTTACCGGTAGTCATGATGATATTCACCACGCCCTGCAGCTATATAATGTTCTCTACATACCCCTGAAATTCTTTAATATCGGGAGAGTAATCATATTCCGGCCTCCAATTTCAGATCGTTAAATTCTTTTAACCAGCTCCCCTTTTACTTTTTTTTAATGGCATCTGGCTCTTGATTCGATACCGGTAGCGATCAATATACTTCGTCGTACAGACAGGCCCCATCAATCCCGATGCGCTGAAAACAAGGTATTAATATTATCTGCAAACATATGTTGTTACAACAATAACAACAAGTGATATGGCATGAAGACGCATTATATTTTAATAATTGCAATTCTACTGGCATTTTTAACTGGTCCGGTAATGGCAGGTACAAAATACATGTCAGGTTCTCCCGATCTCGCGGCAACGATATCCGGGATCAATGAATTCAGCCAGGGAAAAGACGCGACAATCGTGGTCGTTGTACAGAACAAAGGGTTGAATGACGTAAAATTCATCCAGTCAACGCTTGCCAGTCCGACTGATCAACCAAATACCGCTAAACTGACGACAGTCCGTCTTGGAAGCGGCCCAGCACCCCTGGTCATTAAATCAGACCCACAGATGGTAGGGGATATTGCCGGTGGTGCCTCCATCCCCGTCCCATTTGTTGCACGGATAAGCAGTGATGCAGCCCCAGGGGAATATCTCCTTCCATTGGAGCTGAATTACACCTACCTTGATAATGCTGAACAGGTCGGAGGGGACAGCATGATCTACCACTACCGGCAGAAAACTGAGACCTTCCAGTTACCGGTAAAAATCAAACCGCTGGTCAACCTTGAAGTACTTCATGTTGAACCTGAACACCTGAATGCAGGAAATGACGGGTACCTGAACCTTAGTATAAGAAACAAAGGTTTTGAGAACGGAAAAAACGCGGTGATCAAGATCATCAGGGATGGTTCAAGCCCGGTCGTTCCCGTCGATAGCAGCGTATACATCGGTGATTTTCCACCGAACAGCACAGTAAACACCCACTATAAAGTAACGGTAACAAAAGACGCTGGTGCCAAGACATACCCTGTCAATATCATTGTTGTGTATGAAAACCGGGATGGCGATACGATAACTTCAGACCCGGTTACCGTTGGTGTCCCGGTAGGTGGAAAAGTTGATCTCACAATTGTATCAGAGCCAATCACTGTCTACCCTGGGACCAGTGGTGTGTTCAATGTAGAATATGCGAATACAGGAGCCGCAACTATCTACAGTGCTCAGGCAAGGATGAGTACCCTCGACCCCTTCTCGAGCACAGATGATGTCGCTTTTCTCGGTGACCTGGAACCTGGCGAGCATGCAACTGCACAGTTCCAGCTAAGTGTTGCCAAGACTGCAACAATGAAGGAATACGGCCTTGATTCCGAGATACGCTACCGTGATGCGCTTGATAATACGCATATTTCTGATACAATGAAAATTAAGATCAACGTAATAAACCGGTCAGGAATCGGGCTCGTACTCTCTAACCCAATCCTTGTGACAATCATTATTGCCGGGGTGATCGGCGCACTATATTACCTGTTCATTTACCGGAAAAGGAATGTATCGCAATAAAATGTAAATTGAAATCAGGGTCTGACCCTGTCTCTTTTTTTGATGGTATTCTACCCGTCAATCTCATTTGTAAATCTTCGTGAGTGAAAAAAGGGGAGCTCAGCGACCTCATCAAAACTCGTATACGACAATTTTTACAAAAGTCCGGCTCCTGTTATGGTTAAATTAGGGGATAGCTAATGACCAGGTATGATCTTTTAACAATGGTCATTACGAGTGACCATGTCTTTCTTCTCCACCAACCCATCGTGAACTGTCTTTCAGGTACTCTTTTTTCCAGATCGGCACTGTCTGTTTCAGGCGGTCGATAATATACTCGCACCCGAGAAATGCCTCCTTCCTGTGTCCCGCACTTACTACGATCAGGACAATATTGTCCCCGACCCGGAGCGGGCCCGTCCGGTGGATAATATCGACGCTGTGTAAGGGGAACTCCTTCATTGCCTCATCCCTGATAACGGCCAGTTCCCGTTCTGCCACTTCATGGTACGCCTCGAGCTCCATGCATTCTATCCCGTCGTCGCGGACAATACCGATAAATGTGACAATAGCCCCTGTCTCCCTGGATTTTGCCGCCTCTACCAGTGTTGTGACATTGAAATCATCCTGTTGCAGTCTGATCATCTTGAATCTCCCAGTAGCAAATTTACCCGCCTGCGACAGGTGGAAATATGGCCAGCTCGTCACCGTCATGGAGCACCATTGACTCCCGGTCCCTGCCGCTTATCCGTTTACCATTAATCATCAGCACCACGTGGGAGGCAATAGTCCCCTCCCTGTCAAAACAGGCATCCCGGAAATCCTTTGAGCCTGCTGAAAGATTTTTCAGTGCCCCAAGCACCGGTGTACCCTCATCAAGATCCAACGTGTTTTCACTTCCGATTATCTCGCGAAACCTTGCAAATGCCTTGATACGCACGATCATTTCACTTTCTCCATGGGATCACTTTGTAATTGACTGCATTCTATACAGGACTGGTCACGTTCCACATTGATCTCCTCAAGGATCGAATGCAACCCATCCCAGATTAAGAGCCTGTTCTCCAGTAATTCTCCTGTGCCGAGGAGATATTTGATCACTTCATTTGCCTGTATCAGACCTATTATCCCTGCTGTAACACCAATGACCGGAAATATTTCTTTCGGGGGGGCTTTTGGGAAAATGCATGATAAACACGCAGTCCTTCCCGGGATAATGGTTGTCACCTGTCCATCGAACCCCCTGATCGCCCCGTGAAACAAAGGTATGCCGAATTTGCAGGCCAGGTGATTCAGAAGGTACCGGGTCGGATAGTTATCCATTGCATCGACAATTGCATCGGTATCCCTGACAAGTCCGGGTGCTGTCTCTTCATTGATTCTTACCCGGGCTTCTTCGATCTCGATATCAGGGTTAATCGCCTGGAGTTTTTTACCTGCAGATTCTGTCTTTGCTCTCCCGGTATCCATGTCCCAGTGAAGGATCTGCCGGTTCAGGTTCGAACGATCTACCGTGTCGTGGTCAATGATTCGTAAGTGGCCGACTCCTGCAACCGCGAGATAGGTAGCAACCGGGCACCCGAGGCCCCCCGCACCGGCTATGACTACCCGTGCCGATTTCAGTTTTTCCTGCCCGGCCTCACCGAATAGCATTATCTGGCGGTGGTACCGCTCCAGTTCGTCACAGCTTAACATTGATGGTACCAGGATCGTAATGTCGGGGAATTCCTGTATCTGGCTGGATGCATGGTTATCCTTCCCACTAGTAAATCGGTGTTACCCCGTGTTACAGGTTGTGCACCCGCAATCTTCTTTTTCATCGTGGTGGGCATGTGCCTTTTCTTCCCATGGTGCGAGGTTACGCCTGGCCCGGTAATCGTTGATCGCTTGATGGATACCTTCTTCTGCAAGCACCGAACAATGCATTTTTATGGGTGGGAGCCCTTCGAGGGCTTCAGCTACCGCTTTGTTGGTGACTTCCCAGGCATCTTCAAGGGACTTCCCCTTTATCAGTTCAGTCGCCATGCTGCTTGATGCAATTGCAGCACCACATCCGAATGTCTTGAATTTTGCATCGGTAATCCGGTTATCATCGATTTTTAAGAAGATCTTCATGATGTCACCACAAACAGGGTTCCCTACTTCACCGACACCATCAGGGTTTTCAATCTCCCCCACGTTCCGTGGGTTCATAAAATGGTCCATTACTGTTTTGCTATACATATCAATCTCTCATTCACGTTGCTTGTTTCCCCAGCGGGGACATATCACGGAGGCGGCTGACCACCTTCGGAAGGGTCCGGAGGACGTACTTCACCTCTTCATCGGTATTCTCCACATCGAGTGTGAGCCGCAATGAGCCGTGTGCAATCTCAGCTGGCATTCCTGTTGCGAGAAGTACATGCGATGGCTCAAGTGAACCTGAAGTGCAGGCACTCCCTGTTGAGGCACAGATACCAAAACTGTCCAGAAGTAGGAGCATGGATTCACCCTCGATGAACTCAAAGCTGATGTTCAGATTACCGGGCAGCCGTTTCGACGGGTGCCCGTTTAACCGGGTGTGGGGAATTAATTCCTGGATACCGGATATCAGCCGGTCCCGCATAGCCCGTATTCGTGCTCCTTTTTCCTCGAGCCCGGTTGTAGCAAGTTCAATAGCCTTTCCCATTCCTACAATACCTGCGAGGTTTTCCGTTCCCGCCCTCCGGTTCCGCTCCTGGGCACCACCATGGAGGATGTTATCGATCCTGACTCCTTTCCGGATATACAGCGCACCAGTACCTTTTGGCCCGTTGAATTTATGACCTGACAGCGAAAGGAGGTCGATTTCTGTACCGTCAACCGGAACAGGCATGTGGCCTACTGCCTGGACTGCATCGGTGTGGAAATATGCCCCGTATTCGTGGGTAATTGAGGCAAGTTCCTTTACTGGTTCAATCGTCCCGATCTCGTTATTGGCATACATTACCGAGACCAGGGTTGTCCTATCGGTTATTGAACGTTCGAGTTCAACAGGGTCTACAAGCCCGTACTGGTCAACAGGCAGGTAGGTCACGCTGAAGCCCTGCTTTTCAAGGTACTGGCACGTATGGAGGACTGCGTGGTGCTCGATCTTCGAGGTGATGATATGATCTCCCCGTCTCCTGTTGGCAAAAGCAACCCCTTTAATGGCCCAGTTGTCTGACTCGGTCCCCCCGGAGGTGAAAAAAATTTCATCCGGTTTTGTCTTAAGAGAAAGAGCAACCTTCGCCCGGGCGGAATCGATTGCCTCTTTTGCCTCCCTTGCAATGGAATATATTGATGAAGGGTTCCCGAAATGGTTGTGAAGGTATGGAATCATTGCCTTCACGACTTCGGGGTGCACAGCGGTAGTTGCCGCGTGGTCCATGTATACCAGCTTTTGATCTTCCATACTTCACCAGGTTATCTGTAACAGGGATTGATCCTTCAATTGGATTATTCCTCCGATTACAAAGGAGGCAATTCGATAGGAAAAGGTCTCCAGGGTGGATCATTTATTACCCGGCGACCCTGACTGTTCATTCACAATTGTGAATCTACCTCTACATCTGAATTTTCCATCCACTTATATCTTATGATTGTTCCCGGTGAATTTTCACGTATTCAGCATTTTTCAGGACCTTATATGACCCCCGGCAGGAAAAAGGTGATCATGGTTTTGATTGACAGGATATCTATCGGAATATCAATAAATTAAGCCCATTTTAGAGTTTAGCTGCTGATAATGGTAGCTAATAAGAACAGTGAATATTCTGCCGCAGCGTTGTAATGTGGCAATGTTGCAATGCAGTAACTGATAAAAAAACGCAATTAATCCGTATTCCTTCGAAGGGCTGAAAAGATCTCCGAAAAACGTCTTTCTAAAAGAACAAGGGATTTTGAAGGATAAATCCTTCTCGATCTCCTATTCACTGGTTTCAATTACTTCAGAGTAATGACTTACCGGACTGGTAAGCGATTACCTTGTTGAAGGCGCTGATTACACCCTGAGCGCTTGAGGTCTCGGAGTATACCAGGTCTTCTGCCTTTGCTGAGCCGTTTGCACGTGCTTCCTGGATGTGTGCCTTAACGTAGGCCATTGACGAGCCGATTGCGGGGATCTGTCCCTCGGTTGTGCCGTATGGCTTGACATTGATAACGTAGTTAAGGGTTACTGGTACAGTTGCATCGTTGTGGACGAATCCCTCGCTTGCTCCGGTAACAACTGATCCGACGGTCAGGTCGTACTTGCTGCCTGCCTGGACGATGTTACAGTATGCGGGAATTGTGTCAACTGGGTATGCTGAGAACGGACAGAGCATCCTGTCGCTTGCTGCGGTGTAGTTGCCTGCGCCATCGAGCAT
>JALOPT010000018.1 GCA_025453715.1 Methanoregulaceae archaeon
CGTTGCTGCGCCTGTTGTTCGCGGATACCGGCCGCAGTTATTTTGTACGCCAGATAGCCCGGCTGGCAAGCGCCGATTCGACTAACGTCAGCCGCGATCTGGTCCGAATGGAAGACGCCGGTCTCCTGGTATCCACCCGTGTCGGCAAGTATAAAATTAGCAGAAGGCGGCATGACCGTAAAACCAAGGTCGCGCAGAGCAGATACAAGAAAATTGCGTTCGATACTGATCTTTCTTCTTGATTCTTCAAGTTCATGATACTTGCTGAAGGCCTGGAGTGCAAAATGTTCTGCGAAGGCATTAACACTCCATGGCGGGCGCAATACTTCCAGAGCGCATACAAGGTCCGGGTCGCCGAACGCGTAACCGAACCGGAGACCGGGTACTGAAAAACATTTGGTTAATGAACGAAGGATACACAGGTTAGAGTCCCTTGTAGCGATAAGACTCTCCCGGGGATTTGCAAGCTCGATAAAAGCTTCGTCAAGGAACATGCAGGTGCCCTGGTCTGCATATGATTTGAGAAGCATGGAAACATCATTCTTACTGAAAAGATACCCGGTAGGGTTATTTGGATTACACAGAAATGCAGCGCGGGGGATTTCCCCCTCTTTCACCAGGTGTCCGCCGGCAAGCTCCACGGACATAAGGTATTCCCCAAACGTCGGAGCGTCTATCCTGGCAGCACCGTTGTTACGGAACATCGCCTGGCTAAATGAACGGATTAATTCTATTGACCCGTTTCCTACAGCAATTTCCTCGACATCCCGGTGGAAAAGGCGGCCGATTACTTCCTTTAGCTGAAGGTAGTCATCATCCGGGTAATGGTCCAGAAGTGAGGGAGGGAATTCCCAGTCCATTACCGGGGGGAATGGATTAAGGCTTGCACTGAAATCAAGGGCATTCTGGCCTGTCTTCTCGAGGTGCCGTTTTATCGTACCTCCATGCCTCACTTTTACCGGAAGTCCAGATTCCACAATTTCGTCCTCTTTTATGAGATTATGTAGAATATCGGGGCTTAAATTCGTTGCGAGTCTGCTTTATTCAAATGTACACCAGGTGATCTAAAAAGATTTATATAGATAAACGTAATATTCTGGTTTATCTGGTTAGTCAGACATAAAGGATCTATCCGTCTGCTAATTGTCTGACATATGTCAGCCAATTGTCAGAAATGGTGAAAGTCATGATGAAACGAATCACACTCCGGTTACCCGAACAACAAATTGAATTGCTCGAGCAGATGGTAGATGCCGGGGAGTTTCCGACAGTTTCAGAAGCTGTCAGAGATGCGGTTCGTCAGCTCATCGAACGGCGAGCAGGCCGTATAATCAGAGACAGCGACCAGGTTTCATTCAAGGTTTAGGAGGGTAAATTAGAATGCAGACTATTATCAACGAGGCATTGAAAAATGCAGAAATTGAAAAGGAGATGAAAAACGGGGGTGCTATGGACGATGATTTTGTCGGGCAGCCACGTATAGTCATCATCGGATGCGGTGGCGCAGGTAACAACACCGTCAACCGGATGCACCACATGGGGGTAAATGGCGCTGAAACTATCGCAATCAACACCGATAAACAGCACCTTGACATGATCCAGGCGGACAAAAGGGTCCTGATTGGTAAATCACTTACACGTGGACTTGGAGCAGGTGGCTACCCGGATGTAGGGAAACGGGCAGCAGAGATGGCAAGGCCAACACTCGAAGCACTCCTTGAATCAGCGGATCTTGTTTTCATTACAGCAGGTATGGGTGGCGGTACAGGTACAGGATCTGCACCGGTAGTAGCCCAGATTGCCAAAGAACAGGGTGCCATCGTTGTAGGTATGGTAAGTTACCCGTTCCAGGTGGAAAAAGCCCGTCTTATACGTGCGGAAGAAGGACTTGAAGCATTATCTGCTGCATCAGACTCAGTAATTGTCCTTGATAACAACCGCCTCAAAAACTTCGTTCCGAACCTGCCTCTCGGACAGGCATTCTCGGTAATGGACCAGTTAATCGGAGAAACAGTAAAAGGTATCAGCGAAACTATCACGGAACCGTCGTTGATCAACATCGATTATGCTGATGTGCGCGCAATTATGAGCAAAGGTGGTGTTGCCGTGATGCTTGTCGGTGAAAGCAAGCAGCAGAACAAATCGGAGAGTGTTGTCAGGGAATGCCTGTCAAACCCGATGCTTGACATAGACTACCGTGGCGCAACAGGGAGCCTGATCCACATAACTGGAGGAAGCGACCTCACACTCCAGGATGCAGAGGAGATTGCCACCTCACTCACGTACGAACTCGACCCCCATGCAGATGTTATCTGGGGCGCACGAGTACGGAACGATATGGAAGGTAAGGTACGTGTCCTCGCAATCATGACCGGTGTCGAAAAAGGGGCACTCCTTGGAAACCGCCAGACCTACAAATCGATGATCGAGGAGATGGACCAGAAAAAAGCAAATCCCAAGATGGTAGAACTGCCAAAAAACAGAAAGTCCCGCGATATGACAAGCGGCGGAAGTCTTCTGGAATGGGTCGGGTAACCACAATATTGTGTTACACCTCACCTCTTCCACTTTTGTGAAATTTTGTTTAATCCCTGTCTTTTTCTGTAATTTTTAAGTGATAGATCCAGTTTTTCATGAACATGACTAATTTCCACTGCGGACGACGAGTCACTAAGCAGGCACAATTCAATTAAAATACTGTTGGATTTTACACAGGCACCCTCCTTTTTTCAAATCGGGTATCATTCCGGGTGAAAAATTCGACCCTGTGCAGGGCATAATCTTCGGAGTACTGGGTTTCGGCGAAACGCTTAATAATTCCGATGACTTTTAACTAATAGAAAGTCTTTCAGATAATCCCTCATCTGGAATACTGTGTGTCTGGCCCGGAGTCACCCTGTAAGGTGACCCTGACGGTCAAAGGTATCGGGAGTTGAACATCGTGAACAGACAGATGAACAAGGGCAACGCAGGTTGCGCTCAAAAATTACCGTTTCTCCGGATTGTTCCAAGGGTAGTACCTGTTACTTTTCTTCCGGCAAACGACGTGATAGTTAGCTGTGATTGTCCTTCCCTCCCTCATCCTGCCACACCGTTATCACAAGACCAAATTTTTCCTGTCCGAGGGTATTACCGGAATCGATAATCGAGGATGAGCAGAGCATGTTGAACGAATTAATTGAGAAGAGAAAAAAGATTCTCGCCGAGTCTGAACAGCATAAAAACAGAAGGAATGAGCTGAACGCAGCTGCAAGCAAGTATGCAAAAGAGCGGAACTCCTTAAACAATAAAACACGGGAGTATGTCGAAGAGGCGCAGACCAACAAGGACCTCCGGGACAAATTCAACAATGATGTCCAGTCGTTAAAAGACCGCAGGAATGACCTGAATGAGAAGGCCAACGAATTTTTTGATGAAATTGAGTCCTTCAAAAAGGAGCACGGCGGTGTAAAAAACCGGGGCATCAAGGAGCTTCAGAAGCAGATAGAGCACCTTGAATTCCGTCAGCAGACCGAAGTCATCAGCACCGATAAAGAACGCGAGCTTATCGACAAGATCAAGCAGATGAAATCCTCTGTCCGCGAACAGGAGGCTGAATTAGAGCAGAACAAGGAGATCAAGACAAAGATCACCTCTGCTCGGGAATACCGGAAAGAGGCATCGGATATTCATGCAAAAGTCACCGAGATGGCGGAACTTGCACAGAAACATCACGACCTGATGGTGGAATTCTACCGGAAAGCTGACAAATCGCGTGAAGAGGCCGATGCACAACACAGGCTCTTTGTCGAGGCACAGGAAGCCGCTGATGCAGAACATAAATTCTTTATTGCATGCCAGAAAGAACTCCGTGACTACGATAAGGTCATTTCCGGGCTCCGCAAGAAGACAAAGAAAGTCAAGGTTACCAAGGAGCAGAAAGCCGTCAGGAAAGAGGCTGAGCATATCTTCAAGATGTTCCGTTCTGGTGAGAAACTCACAACGGATGATCTCCTGCTTCTCCAGCGTTCAAAAATGCTATAAATGTAAAATATCCCCTCTTTTTTTCCCTGCACGGGCAATTATTTAATAGATTCGTGGTCTACTTCTATACTGAATGGCACAGGGGCGAACACTGGTCCTCTCCGTGGACCGTGACGATGATATCGGCTACAAGGCAGGGATAGTTAGTCCGGTAATCGGTCGTGAAGAATGCCTCAATGCTGCAGTAACACTTGGTCTCGCCGATCCTGAAGATTCCGATGTGAATGCGATTTTCCAGGCCGTAAAAACCTACGACGAACTAAAAACCGCGGGGGAAGACGTCGAGGTTGCACTTATTTCCGGCAACCATATGCACATGATTGAGGGGGACCGCCGGATCGCGGAACACCTGGGAATGGTCGTTCAGCAGACCGGAGTGACCAGTTGCATAATGGTGGCAGATGGTGCCGAAGACGAATTTATTATCCCTATAATCCAGTCAAAGTTGCCAGTTGCAAGTATTCGCCGGGTTGTGGTATCGCAGATCCCAAATCTTGAGGGGACCTATTATATCATTAAAAAACTTTTAAACGACCCAAAAATTGCAAGAATTTTCCTTGTCCCACTCGGGCTTGCAATGCTCCTGTACGCCGGAGCCAACCTCCTCGGGTACCCGCAGATTGCTACAATTATCGTGGTAGGAGTTATTGGCGTTTATCTCCTGTACCGCGGGTTCGGCATTGACGATTCATTCAGGGGATTCGTGAATGCCCTCCAGACTTCCTTAAAACGGGCCAGGTTTTCGTTTGTCACTTATATCGTAGGAATACTGCTCGTGGTGGTAGGAATAGTACTGGGGCTGATGAGTATACTTGAACATTATTCAACTGATGGGTCATTCGGAATACTTCTTTACCTGGTAACCTTCATTTATGGATCGGTACTCTGGATTACACTCGGTGGCGTCGTATCCTCAATAGGAATTATCATCGATAATTTCTTTTACGAACGGGAAGGTCTTGCAAAAGTGATTGTATTTCCTTTCTTCATCAGTGCAATCGGCCTGATTGCTTATGGTGCCAGCATCTACGTCATGTCAGTCTCAACAGTAGCCGACTTTCCCTACACTTCCGATACAGCACTCCAGTACATTTTTTATGGTGTCATTGGAGGATTTGCCTGTATATTTGCCGGTGTCGGCATCCAGCGTTACATTAACCGCTGGATTACGGACCAGCAGCCCGGTGAGGAGCTAATCGAAGTAATTTAGGGTTTAAAAGTCCCACATACCTGGATTTTCTTATTTTTTCTGTTTGCAAGAGAATTGTCCCCCGCAGTTTTTTTATCCTGATATATTCGCAAATTCCTGACGAAGTGAAATACTATCCTTGTGAAAAACAATACATTCACGATTCAATGAAAGCTGCTTTAGATAGTGTCGAATATCTGGCTGTTTCAGGTGGATTCCCTGACCACAGGCATAGCAGCCGGGAGTCAAAGAGTAAGATGGATTCAGGTACTTCAGGTGCCATCTTTATTCAGAGAAAAGAGCCTCGTTCAACGTCCTATATCTGAGTGATATAACTGTCAACCATCAGATGGTATCCAATTTATTTAACGGTCAAAAAAACCCATACCATCCGAGAACTTTTTGGTATTACGGTATTCACGGGTCACTTGTGGTGAAACGACTTTGAGATTAGGGATTAAAACATTAAATTCATGTTCCGGGAACCAGTAAATCCCCTTGCCATAATCATAGGAAATATCATTGACCTGGATCTCAGCACTATTCATTTCCACACTTTTCACAATGGCATCTTCATAATTTAAAACTTTCAGCAACTTATTTTTCAGGTCCTGCTTACCAAGGAGATACACTATGAGCTGGGTACCGGTATCGATAGAATAATTAACCTTGATATTAGCCTGGTCTTTATCGAGATTGATTGTCATATCATTAATCGTGATATAACTATAACGCTCATCATTTGCTGCCAGGACAGGCATCGCCATACTGATAACAATCATACAGAGTAAGGCGATTGCGCTTGCTTTCATTCATTCATATATTTCGGCGCACATCTTATATCCTTTCTGGTGATTACATGTATAAAACCATAAATCACGCCCCAATTACAATAATACTGGTAAAAATTAGATTTAAATAAAAAAAATGCCCATAAACGATAAAAATAGTTATTGATTTTTCAGCTCACTTCCCTGCGAACAGAGGATAATCTCGATACTCGAGACATTTGTTTTTCCACTATCTGTATCGATCACCTCTGTACAGGTAATTATCTCTTTCTTGCTGACTCCCTCCAGGAAACGATTCAGTGCAATCTCTGCCGTGTCAACTGCCCTCGATATGGCCTTTCCTCTGGCCTTGATTGCAACTTCCTGTGCTCCGTTGTTGAACTGAGTGACGACTGCGAGAACGTAGTTCATGACTGGTTTGTTACCGACGAATACCGTGTTATCCTTGATCATTTAATTGGTCCCCTCAGAGGTACTTTTTCGTATAAATTAATTCGGCATTTAGGACTGAAGCGCCGGCTGCCCCCCGGATAGTATTATGCCCCATCGTTACATACCTGAGCCCTTCACGGACTCTTCCAACTGAAACAGTCATCCCGTTCCCGCGAAGCCGGTCAAGTCGTGGCTGGGGCCGGTCGGGTTCATCTAATAACTGGACTGATTTAAATGGCTGTGTAGGAAGGCCACTTATTGGTGGCGTAT
This sequence comes from Methanoregulaceae archaeon, assembly GCA_025453715.1. Classification (GTDB taxonomy): domain Archaea; phylum Halobacteriota; class Methanomicrobia; order Methanomicrobiales; family Methanospirillaceae; genus CAIKOD01. Next base: position 6,706 of record JALOPT010000018.1, read on the forward strand.
AGAGCTTGTAAGCTTCGATTACCTTTTCCACCTTCTCCTTGACATCTACCCATACGGCCATAGTATGACCATCAATTACCGGAACCCTGTGACAGCTGGCACTTACACTGAAGGGGGCGTTTTTTATCTCTGATCCTTCAAGAGTCCCCATAATTTTCAGAGATTCTGTCTCCATTTTCTGCTCTTCACCACCGATATAGGGGATAACATTGTCATAGATTGCCATAGCGGCTACACCCTGGAAACCGGCACCTGATATCGCCTGCAGGGTGGCTACCCTCACGTCAGAAAATGCATATGACCTGATTGGAGCAAGAGACATAACAAGCATAATTGTCGAGCAGTTGGGATTTGTTACAATAAACCCGTCTTTTCCATTATCCCGCTGCACATCAATAAGTCCCAGGTGATCAGGATTAACCTCGGGTACGACAAGCGGGATATCTTTCTCCATACGGTGTGAGCTTGCATTGCTGCAGACTCCGATACCCGCATCAGCGCACATTTTCTCCACGCCACCGGCGATCTCTGCCGGCAATGCCGAGAAGACCAGGTCTACACCCTTCAGACTCTCCGTGGTAGTCGGGCTGATACGAATATCACCGACTTTTTCCGGGAACGGCACATCCAGCCGCCAGTTAACAATATCCCGGTACAACTTTCCTGCACTCCGCTCGGATGCAGTGAGAGTCTTGAGGTGAAACCAGGGATGGTCAGCGAGAAGTTGTACAAATCGCTGACCTACAGCGCCCGTCGCGCCTAATACTCCTACATTGATCATAGATAGAAAATAGCTATATCATAGGAGTAATTAAATCGTTTGATTTTTATTCGAGGTGTATTGCCTCAGATGGACAGACATCAACACAGGAACCGCAATCAACACATAGTTCCTTGTCAACCTTTGCCTTTTCATTATTCATCAAAATTGCCTGGGCCGGGCACTCATCGATACATGTCTCACAGGCGGTGCATTTTTCTTCGTCAACAATAGCAGTCATGAATATAATCACTTTTTCCTTTAATATGCTCTTTAAAAATATAAATAAAGTATCGGTTCTACCAAAAATATACGGTTAACGGGCGGATTTTCTCCCGAGGTCAAGGACTTCATTCATCCCATAGATACCCGGTCCCCGGGAAACGACCCAGCGGGCAGCCCGCAGTGCACCCTGGGCAAATACCGAGCGATCGTATGCACGGTGGGATAGCGTAATCGTTTCGAAATTTCCGGAAAACATCACCGAGTGGTCCCCGACAATATCACCGCCCCGGATAACATGGACGCCAATCTCGGATTTATCCCTCTCCTTCATTCCTTCGCGGCCATATTGTTTCCTGCGTTCGCCAAGTTCCTCATCAAGTATCTGCAGGATCGTACGGGCAGTACCACTCGGGGCGTCCTTCTTATACCGGTGGTGCGCTTCCATTACCTCGATATCATAATCCGCCAGCAATGGCGCTGCATCACGGATAAGCTGCCAGAATATGTTTACACCGATACTATAGTTACTTGAGATAACCGCCGGAACATTTCCTTTTATTGCGGCCTCCATCTCTGCCTGCTGGGCAGGGGTAAACCCGGTGGTCCCGATAACCATTGCGACCCCGGCCTTTGCACCCGTCTTCACATTCTGTACTGCAGCATCAGCAACAGTAAAATCTATCAGTATATCAGGATTTTTTTCTTCAAGCAGGCTTACCAGTTTCGATGATTCGACTACCTCGGCACCAAAAAATGACCCGGGTTTAATATCAATTCCGCCAACCAGATCAAGGTCCGGAGATTCATGTACCATTCGGCCGATTGTCGTCCCCATTCTTCCGAGGGCCCCGCAGACAACAACGCTAGGCATAGATATCAAGGATCTCCTGAAGTTTTGCGGTCTTTTCAGTGTCAAGGTCATCCAGCGGTGGCCGGACAGGACCTCCTGCCATCCCACAGAGCGAAACGGCCTTCTTCACGGGGATCGGGTTGGTGTCGATAAACAGCCCACGGAACAGCGGCGACAAAGCATAATGGAGGTCCAGTGCCTCTTCAAGCTCTCCTTCACAGAAATGGTCGAACATTTTAACCATCAGGGCCGGCTCAATGTTGGCAGCCACTGATATTACACCGCTCCCCCCCAGACAAAGGATCGGGAAAGTGAGTCCATCATCACCTGAGATCACCATGAAGTCCTCATCAAGTGTCCCTTCGATAATTCGGGACACCTGACCGATATCACCGCTTGCTTCCTTTATCGCAACGATGTTAGGGTGGCGGGCCAGTTCAATAACAAGATCAGGCAGAAGGTTCTGCCCGGTCCGCCCTGGAACGTTATACATTACAATAGGGAGACCGATATCGGCAATCCTTGTGTAATGCTTGACCAGCCCTGACCGGTTCGGCTTGTTGTAATACGGGCTTATGACCAGTGCACCATCTGCGCCCAGGTCCTTGGCAGCCTCTGTGAACCTGATCGCCTCAGCAGTGTTGTTCGATCCGGTTCCTGCAAGGACCGGAACTCTGCCGTCAACCTCATCCACCGTAACCTCTATTACCTGCTCATGCTCTTCGAAGCTGAGCGTGGCAGATTCACCTGTTGAACCACACGGCACTATACCATGTACACCCTGCTCTAGGAGAAATGCGATGTTCGATCTCAGGCCCTCAAGGTCCAGATCCATCGACGAATTTCTTTTAAAAGGGGTTATGATCGCAGGAAGGACTCCCTCAAACATAATAGGTTTTATGAGTGTCTTCCGGTATTTATTTTCCGTGTAATGAATCCGGCGATGCGGTTTCTTACGCGTTTACTGGATATTGATGTCATATCAGTGACGACCTGCTTGTTCTCATCAAAATTATTGGACATTTTGTCGCCGAATCTCGTAATAAGTTCGAGTCCGGTTGATTTAATATATGATGGCTTGATTCCCATGTCAACATACCTCAGGTTTGTGCTAACATTATTCACACTGATAGCATAAGAATATTATTTGCAACTTCCTGCGGGTCTTCTCCAAAAAGCCTGATAATTGCCCCCCTGTCAGCAGTGCGCCGGTTATAAATCGCATCCGGTACTCCATCGCGGCAACACTGGGCAACACCCCAGTCCATAGTTCTTATTCCAGGCGGTTCTTTCAGGGGATCAAAAGAGCAAATCTCAAAAAACCTGGATTCCATCGTTTTCACCGCTGCAGGGGTGCAGGCAATAATAGCCGCGCTCCGGACACGGGGGTCAAATTTGATCGCGGTAAGAAGGACCGTCGCAATAATCCCACCACCACCAAACCCGACTTGTGGTAGATTTGGAGGTCTGGTGTCCTGATATAACCCTTCTCGTACCCAGGCAATATCAGTATCATCCCTTGCCACTTTCCTTGCAAAGGCGAGTTGAATACCTCCGGACGGAACAAGATCACCCGGAATTTTTCCCGTAAGAAAAGAGGCAGAACAGGATAATTTCTCAAGTACAGCAGCTTTTTCATCGGTATGAATAATCAGTACCCCCTGGAGCACAGGAAGCATGCAGGAAACCACATAATCCCGGTCATATCAGCATAGTCTATGGTTAAAGATATAGGACTGCCGGGTGAATATCATATATGGACTTAAGACTTCTCGATATTCTCGTGGGCCTGTCAGGACTGATTTTTTTTATTGTTCTCCTCATCATGCTCCCCCTGCTGATGCCCGCGGGAATCGCGTATATTTTCGCTATTGCCTGCTTCATTCTCGCGATGAGCGCCGCCGGCGTTACGATTAACAAGCATATTACCTGAAAGAACGGGAGCTGCCCGTTTATCTTTTCTCTTTTTTTGCTTGTAATAGTTAAGAGGATGACTGATCCTGTCGCAAAGCTGGTCTTTTTTCACACAGACGCCCGTTGTCCTCATGGCAGCACATGAAGGCGCGGTATACTCGGTGCCTCCCCGCCCCGATATATGCTCAACCTGGTACATCGTACGGCTGAGATCAAAATCAGGGGCCCGGCAATAAAGGCCGATAATATCTGAAGAGTTCATTCCGATATTGTGAAGGAATGCGGTAAGTGCGAAACGCCCTGGATGCGATATATTTGTTCCTGCAGAGAGGGCTGTAATCAATGCCTGCATGCACGGGGGAAAACAGGACTCATCAACTGAGCCGAACTGTTCGAGTAAATGCTGCTGCTCTGCTGCGCTTATTTCTTTTACAACAGGTGACAGCACCTCGCATATTCCCTGTGGAATGGGGAGTGGCAGGTTCCGGCTGATGGCAACCCGGATACATTCACGCAGAATTTCATCGGTCTCGTTTTTTTTCACCTTTACCATCCCATGTTCAATATCCCGGTTCACCAGTCTCCAGCGCTCTTCCCGCATCCCGGAAGAAAGCTCAACATATGGTACGAGCGGCACCTCATCAGCGCTGATATCAATCCCGAGACTGGTTGCGACAAACACTTTTTTATCAGGTTCCTCATCTAGCAGGCATTCATATGCTTTTTGTGCTTCATTACGTGTGAAGCGGTCGATAACCATCCGGTCTTTCATGCAGGAAATAATCACCCTGGCGAGGGCATACCCGGAGACTGCTATTTTTATACCCTCACTGTCCGTGGGAATAGATGTGCGGGCTGCTGTCTTCTGCCCTGATTTTCCCGCAAACGATGACAGGATCCGGTCTTTTGCCTGGGCCAGGGCCGCCTTACCAGTGGATGTACCAAGGAAACGTTCAGGTGAACCCGCGTAACTACTCACAAAATTTTGTGACTCTTTTAAAAAAGGATAGTTGATAAAATCTTTTTCATCGATTCTTACCCGCATCAGTCGGCCTCAATCCGTGGTGCGAGGAGGTACTCGACATGGCCATTACCACCGGCGATATTGAAAGAAAACTTGACAGGATGATCGATCCCGAGATGAATTTCCACTTCATCAGCACGGCTCATTACTTTACCCATATCTTTTAAGTAATCCAGGGAGAAGAGAGATTTTGCTTCGACACCATTGATAAAGCTGACTTCATCTTTCCCGAATTCACGCCGGATATGATCCGTGTCACCCTCAGCAGCCATGAAAAAAATCTGCTTTGCCGCATCAATACCAAGCGCTATTTTATCTGATACGACCGCTGCTGCCTTAATTGCTGAATTGAGTTCCGCCCCCGGTATTGCGACCTTTCCGGGCAGTTCAATGGTAGGAGGATTTGGATCCTTTCGTATTGTATTCTCGTCGAGGAGGGTGATTGAATATTTATACCCCTGGAAGCTGACCTGGAGTTTATGGATATCATCGGTAAGCTCAAGGGTAATCAGGTCGTTCTTGGCCATCATCCCGAAGATGTTTTTCATTTTTGCAATATCGATACCTAGCTCGCTCCTTGTTGCTGCAAAAGAGGAAAAAGCCTCTTTTTTCAGAAGTAAGGAGATCATTGCCACATTTGCCGTGTCTACCGCGCGTGTGCTGATCCCATTCTCATCAGTATGGAGCCTGCACTCGGTAACCAGTGCCGAGATGGCATCTATAGATTCTTTGAGGATATCTGCATCAATCGTTGCTTTTAACATCACGCACCCCGAATATCACTAATATAAACTATCGCTCATATTTTTAATAATATCTGATTTGGTTTTAGCCCTTATTGAGGGCAGACATGGACGGACACTATGGGTTCACAATGGGGCAGGGACAAGGTCTATGTGCGGGCATTGAAGGAAGGGTACCGCTCGCGTGCAGCATACAAGTTGCGGGAAATACAGGAAAAGTACCATATATTACGCGAAACAGACAATGTTGTAGACCTTGGGGCATCGCCCGGAAGCTGGCTTCAGGTAGAGCGTGAACTTACATCGGGGATTGTTGTTGGTATCGACCTCTCGTATATCCCACCGGTGGAGAATGTTATCACTATTATGGGTGATTTTACCGACCCGCACACACTTGAAGAAGTGAGGCCGCTTCTGCCTTTCACGAGTGTTGTATTATCCGATGCCTCACCAAAGTTATCAGGCCAGCGGACATACGACCAGGCAAGGGCGATAGAACTTGGAGAGAATGCACTTTTATTTGCAGTGCAAATCTTAAAACCAGGGGGTAACTTCATTGTCAAGTCATTCCAGGGACAGGACTTTAATACTCTCCTCTGCCGGGTACGGGAACATTTTCTCTCTGTCAGGACTTTCCGCCCCCATTCATCACGAAAGGGTAGTACCGAGATCTATATCGTCGCAAAAAACTTTATAGGACACGAATGGAACAGCGAAACCCGGAAGAACGGAACCAATGAAACTGAAGGACCCATATAACAGGCCGGTCAGCAACCTTCGAATAAGTGTGACCCCGGATTGCAATCTTTCGTGCATCTATTGCCACCGCGAGGGAGAGAAATCCCCAAAGCAGCGGCTCAGCACAAAAGAGATTGGCGATGTCCTTTCAACTGCAGCAAAATTTGATATCAGGAGTGTAAAATTTACCGGTGGAGAGCCTTTATTACGGAAAGACTTCGTCGACATTGTCCGTTTGGTACCGGATTCAATGGAGAGTTCAATTACCACGAATGGAATCCTGCTGGCAGATAATGCCGCAGAATTAAAAGAAGCGGGTATGTCACGGGTAAATATTTCCCTTGATAGTCTCAATCCGGAAACCTACAAAAAAATTACCGGAAGTGACCGGCTTTCCGATGTACTTGAGGGTATAGAGGCAGCTCTCGATGCAGGACTTACCCCAATTAAGCTGAACATGGTCATGCTCCGGGGCATCAACGATCATGAGCTCGAGGACTTTTATGCGTATATCCGGAATAACCGGAACCTTATCCTCCAGCTGATAGAACTAATGGGCCTTGGCGGGTGTGAGTGTCATTCTGATCTCCAGTCGCTTGAAGAAAACCTGGCCGGGCGGTCAAAAGTGATTCTTACCCGCCGGATGCATCACCGGAAAAAATACTGCCTGGACGGGGCAGAGATTGAGGTTGTAAGACCGCTTCATAATACTGAATTCTGTGCATTCTGCAACCGGTTGCGGGTCACATCTGACGGGAACCTCAAACCATGCCTCCTGAGAGCAGATAACCATGTCAATATCAGGGGTATGACGGGGACCGATCTTGAAAACGCATTTATTGAAGCGGTTAAAAGACGGGCACCTTTTTACCGGTGATGGATATACCTCAAACGGCATTTTCTCGTAAGGATATCCGGTGCGCCTTTCCCTTTGTCGGGGAAATATCCGGAATTATTATACAATTTCCGGGCCAATAACAAGCGTATGAGTGATGTAAAAGAGTACGCAAATATCATGGAGTACCTCTACAATAAGAGCCTGGTCCTTCATGATACTGCAATGTTCCACCCGGTCCTTAAATTCTATTTTATTGACAGCCTGGCCCATATAGACTATACACTCAGCCTCCTGACGTACACGTATACATCACCGAGGAATATCATGTCAGGAGAATACCTCCGCTGGAGGATTGACGAGGAGAAAAAAGGTGACCGGCCTCATTTCAGCAGGTTTATCAACTGGTTAAAAGAGGTCCACCCTGACCGGTTTGAACGACTCCCCATTCTCTGGCAGGTTATCTATGATAATGAAACCAGGGCGGGGTACCGGAGTTTCCGGATTGTCATTGACCCGGACCAGACCAGCCCGCTGCCTGCTGCTTTTTTTGCAAAGGTGGTCGACGAATTTTTCAATAATGAATTTTTAAAGAGCCTGTACAGCGATGCATCGCTTGGTATGCTCTTCGAAGAATTTAAACGGGAAGTAATTCTCACCGGGAAATAATATGGACGTAGTGCATCTCACCAGGGAACTCGTAAAGATAAAAAGTGAAAACCCACCCGGAAATACCGAGGAGGTAATCCATTATATCAAGGGTTTTCTTGACAGCCTCGGGGTCCGTACAAATATTATTAAAAACAGGGGAGGCAGGGACAACCTCATCAGTGCTAACCTGAACCATCACCTCCTGCTCTGTGGCCATGTTGACGTAGTCCCGGCAATGGCAGATGGCTGGCGGCACCCGCCATTCTCGGGTGTGATCGAAGACGGATACCTTTACGGGAGGGGTTCCACAGACATGAAAGGGGGTTGTGCAGCACTCCTTTCTTCGTACCAACGGCTCCTTGATGCCGGAAAAGAACCGGATGCAGATTTCCTTTTCGTGTGTGATGAGGAAACCAGCGGGACGTACGGGATCAGGTGCGTATTATCCAAGGACCTTCTCAGTCCATGCGATGTCATTATCGCAGAACCATCCCCCGGGCTGAACCCGAATATCGGAGAGAAGGGGCTTTGCAGGATTAATCTGCATTTCCGTGGTGAACCAGGGCATGGCTCATTATACCCGACCCGCGGTGTCAGTGCCGTAATGGAGGCATACCAGACGCTCGATTATTTACGCAAAATCCACCGGCATGAATACCATGTTAACGGGGAGGTTGACACAATTATCGAAAAGTCTTCCAGGGTCCTGCAGGATATCCTGGGGGTGGATGAGGCGAAACACATTCTCCGGAGGGTCATGTTTAACCCGGGGAGGATTGAAGGGGGTGAGAAAGCTAACATTGTCGCCCAGCATTGCGACCTTCAGCTTGATATCAGGGTCCCGTGGGGGTGCTCGATCCCGGACCTCATCGCTGATATTGCCAGACATTCCCCGGGTGCAACCGTAGAAGAGGTTAGTCTCAGCGATCCCTCGATGACATCCCCCGATTGCAGGCTTGTTGAAGTCACCTGCAAAGAGATTTCACGTGTATATGGATTACCAGCCCAGCCAATTGTCCAGTGGGCAGCAAGCGATGCAAGGTACCTCCGGACCGAGGGGTTCCGGGTGGTAGAATACGGACCTGCCGAGATTACCTTACTCCATGCAGTAAATGAAAAAGTGTCCATCGAATCGCTCAGGAAAGCTACCGAGGTCTTTGAGGGGATTATCAGCAACTTCACAGGAAATAATGGTTAAATTATTTTTTTTGCCGCTTC
>JALOPT010000145.1 GCA_025453715.1 Methanoregulaceae archaeon
GGTCCGGTTGTCGGGCTTGCAGTGAAATTGGCAGCAAGTCCGGGTCCCGGCCCCCCGCCGACGGTGATGAGTGCCGGTTTCTCGGTCGTGGTACTCACGAGGCTCTGCCCCTCCATCTCCCAGATGGTCAGGCTGACCGTATAGTTCCCGGGAATCCTGTACGTATACCGCGGATTTTTTGTCCTGGAAGTGACCCCGTTTCCGAACTTGTAGAGCCACTGAACAGGGTTGCCATCGGAGGTATCAGTGAACTGGACGGTGAGCGGGGCATCGCCCTGCACCGGTGATGCGGTAAAGTTTGCATAGAATGGTGGAGTGGGGCCGACATCATAAGCACTCACCAGGGCAACGAGGGGGTAATAATCGGTATTATTGGTGATGACAGAGTAGGGCATGGTCCCAACGCCGTTCCCGTCAAGATCGGTGCCGTTGTACCAGTTCCAGTAGTTACCGAGATAACCGGTGAAATAGATATTCTGGTACTGGTAGGTCATCGGCGTGTCGGTGTTGAATACGTTCGGCTCCCCTGTAATGGCTGCTGGGGCCGGGGCCTGCCGGGCCAGGGTCTCCGAACGCGGGAGGCCCCAGGAGACGGGTTCGCCCATGTCGCCGACCCGTGATTCATTGCCAGGGAGTGAGGATGCAAAGGGATCCTCATCCGATGAGAAACTGTTCAGAAAGATCCGGTTCCCGTAGATGTAGGGATCGTCCATATCGGTAAAGAAGGCCTTCCGTTCGGCAAAGACCACATTCCCGGTGAGGACATTGTATCGTGCAGGATCGAACTTCCCTATCCCTTCGGTGTACGGGGAGACCTCTATCCCGAATGTGGAGTTTTCAATCGAAAGATGACTGATAGTATTCTGTTCACCTCCCCGGAGCCACACCCCCTCATACAACCGGCGCATCTCGTTATGGTGTGCCGAGATTCCCTGGCAATCCATGAGGGATATGCCGACGCCCTCGTTCCCGGATGCATTGCCAAAGATCACATTCTCTCTGCAGCTGATACCGGAGTCTGCTCCGTCCCCGACTGCATACTCCAGGCTTATGCCCACATCGCTGTCGTCCACCGTGTTTTCCACCAGGTGAAGGTCATCACAGGCCAGGGCCACCGCAAGACCGTGTTCGTTTCCGGAAGCGGTGTTTCCCGATACCGTCACGTTGACGGATTGCATGACCCCGATCCCATAGCTCCCGGCAGTCACTGTGTTGCCGGTGATTGCAGAGTCTTCAACCGCTGCAAAGAGAATATTCTGGAAGATATTGTTGCCAACGATATTTTCTTCGGCACGGATTCCCGACCCGCCCCTTGCGGTAATCCCAAGACCATTCAGATCCGACAAAACCAGGTCATGGACGGTCATGTTCGTGCAGGAGATAAGGTAGATACAGGAGAACTGCTCCCCGGTTATCTCCTGGTCCCCGGCATCTTCCAGATACAGGATTGGCAGGCCGTCCACCGTGTTTGAGAGAGGCATCGTATTCCCGGGATCAAGGTTTACATCATTGTAGGAGAACCCTGCATAGTTCTCTTCCATCACGTTTCCCTCAAAAAGTGAGGTCTCCATCTCCGAGATGAATATCCCGATGCCGCCGTTGTGATAGAACGTGTTGTTCCTGATAACAGAATCCCTGACAAATTCGAAATACCCTCCGGCCTGGTTGAAATCCCCGGTATCGGTGAAATACAGGTAGCAGTTGTCCAGTACCTGGTTGTCTTCGAACGACGAACTGGTGACCCCGTCGATCAGACAGAGGCCGTCATACTGGTTGTGGGTCAGGTTATTTCCGGTGCAGACGAGGTTTTCGGTCGATTGGCTCATGAAACCAAACGCGTTATCATGAATGCTGTTGGAAACGACCCGGCCCGAGTCAGTATTAAGGAAGATTACTCCTTGTGCTACATTGCCGAAAACTTCATTTTCGGATACAAAAAACCCGGTCGTCAGGTTTGCAAGGATACCGGTATAGCAGTCCGTCACCGTGCACCGGGATACCGTTACGTTTGTCGCGTTCAGTGCCCCGATGCCGAAATGGATGGTGTAGGGGTCAAAGACCAGGCTCCCTGCCGTTACGGTGAAGCCGGAAAATACCACGTCATCGGCAACTATGGTTACCACATCTCCGGAATAGTTCCCGTTGATGACGGTCCCCTCCGGGCTCTCTCCGCGGATGACGAGAGATTTGTCGATGGTAACAAGCTCGTAATACGTCCCGTTCATGACATCGATGGTGTCGCCCTCGCTGGCATGGTTGATCGCCTCCTGGATGCTGGTATAATTACAGCCCGAAGAGCACACCGTTATGGTTCCTGCCGTTGCGGGAACCCAGCAGAGAGCGGTGAGTAAAAAGAATAGGACCGCCAGCAGAGCTGACCGAGTAAGACTATGTTTCTTCGCCATACTTTGCCACCTTGAATAAACAGTTCAGCATATCCCGCTGCCCTCTTAAAAAGATTTCTGCGGATGGCGGGGAGGTCCGGTATCGGATTGTCAGGGAAATTACATCCCTGCAGTCAATCACATTTTCCGCCTCCATCCTCAGTCATTTTTCCATGGAGCGGGGATCATCTCCGTTTTCAAAGGGATTTATGCAATACTGTTTAACCAGGGATCCTGAACAAGTCCCGTGAATGCGAAGCAGCCCAGCTGACTTGTTGGAATGAGTGAAACGTGGCAGGTGCGACCCCCCATCACCGGAGAAAAGAATGAGGAGGGAGGATCGTGAACAGTAAGAGACTTATCTGGCATCAGGGTATAATGCCGTACACCCGCCGCCGGGGTTCGGGATGTCTCCAAAAAACCGTGCATTACCTGGCCCCGGTGCCTGCCCGTTTCCCTTTTCACTCCGAAGCATCCTGTCTGCACAATTCTTTCGTACTATGGATGACAATCACGCTGATTGCCAGCCCCAGGGAATTGGCAATGATCATTGCAGGAATATCAGTGACCACAATATCAACCGCTTCGGTAAACGGGTTGACGAGTGCCAGTGCCAGGCTTGCATGGAGGAGTTCGATTCCAATGGCAAACACCATGGCAGGAATGATACCCAGAAGTTTTCCATTGTTATAGTTATACACCAGGCCCGCAATCAGTCCCGCGAGGACTGTCGCAAGCGAACAGGCAACAGCAGAATCACCACCAAGGAACAACCGGTGAATACCCCCGATCAGCCCGACAGCAACCCCGACATACGGGCCGGCAACAAGCCCGGCTATCATGGGGGCAAGATCCCGGATGTTGCTGATGGCGCCATAGTTCCCTGGTATCCCGATATAGGTCCCGAATATCGAAAATAAGCCAAAAAGGAAGATAAATGCGGCATAATCGCGCATCTCTGCCTTTTTGAATATCACCCGCTGGATCGTCTCGATTTTTGTGACAATCTCCATAAAAACATAAATAAAAATCTCTGTCGACGCAAAAAGGCCCAGGTATTCACCGAGCATATTTTGTGAACTTCCTGCTGCGGACAATCAATTCCCTCTGGTAAAAGTATACTAGTACCAAACGTCGCGAGAATTATTTATACCCGTCGAAATAGCGTGAATAACCCGTGGTGAGAACTAGCCATTCGCCCGTTTTAAAGGAGCCAGTTATCGGTCTCCCACGAACCATGCACGAGGGGGGATAGAGCCGGTCAGGGCTCCTGCAAGAGATCATAACCCGGCGATGTACCATGCTCCAGACGTTTTAGGTCCGGTGCAGATCCCCCCGAATCCGTATCCCTGCCGCTCCTCCATGACTGGAAACCAATAGACGTACCCGGGAAGCTATCTGAAAGGACTTTTTTTATTGCGGAGATACCGGTGGCACAATCGGCAGGGTGAAATAAAAGGTCGAGCCTTTCCCCTGCTCCGACTCCACCCATATCCGTCCGCCATGCCGCTCGATGACCCGCTTTGATAAGGCGAGCCCAAGTCCGGTCCCCGGATAGGCCTCCCTCCCGTGAAGGCGCTCAAAGAGGACGAATATCTTATCAAAATATTCCTGCGGGATGCCGATGCCATTGTCCTGTATCGCAAACTGCCACATCCCGTCACGGGGAGCAACGGAGATATGAATTACCGGTGCTACTCCTGCCCTGCGGAATTTAATTGCATTATTGATAATATTCTGGAAAACCTGGGTGATCTGCATTGCATCGGCAAGGATAACCGGGAGCGTATCGTGCGTGATGGATGCCCGGGTTTCCTTTATCACCAGCTGAAGATTACTCAGGGCATCTGAAAGGATAGTTCCCGCATCGACCGGCTGTGGTGGCCTGGCCTGAGACCGCACCCGGGAATATTCGCGAAGATCACTGACAAGCGTATTCATCCGGAGACCGGAGTTTTCGATAATTTTCAGGTACTTTTCGATCTGGGGATTATTCCCTTCTTTACACTCATTGAGAAGGAGCTCAGCATAGGTTACGATACCCCGGATCGGCTCCTGGAGGTCATGGGTGGCGATATGGGCAAAGAGTTCCAAATCCTCGTTGCTCCGCTTCAGATTCTCGGCGTATTCCTTCAGCTGCACTTCGGCATTTTTCCTTTCGGTAATATCCCGGATTACGACAAGGATCGCCGGATTACCGTTGTAAGATATCTGTCTTCCTCTTCCCTCGAAGATCACATGAGTCCCGTCGCCCCGGACAATCCGGATC
>JALOPT010000146.1 GCA_025453715.1 Methanoregulaceae archaeon
TGACACCATGCCGATGGAAATAACCACAATTAAAGCTGGGAATGAGGCCTTTGTTGTCGGGGCCGGTGGAACAGTGGCTGCAGGAACAAAACCCAGCGGTTGTATTTGGCTTACCGTTACATTGTCTGCATTCTCGGCATACAACGTAATGTTAGACTGGTCTGAATATTTATTCGGGTAAACCATGAAGTATTGAGTCTCTCCGTTACCCTGGATTGTAATCTCTTCAGAGAATCCTGACCCTTTGTTATTTACTTTTACCCGCTGCCCTGACGGGTCAGTATATTCGATGACCCAGTCTGTTCCAGAAGAGGTATAAACCCTGACGGGCCCCTGTCGGGTCTCTACCGAAAAATACGCAGGCTGGTCCCGGGTTGCAAGGATCGATGCTGACGTGGTTGTTGATGACGCGGCAGGAGCCCGGCTTACCTGCTGTGAGGTCGCTACCGGAAGTGTACTGATGTCCTGGTCAAGAATCGTAATATTGTAGGTTCCGACAGGGCCTTTCCGGTCGCTTATTTTTACCTGGTAGATGCCGGTTTTTTCAATTGTAAAATCTTTTGAGAAACCGCCCTAAATGTTTGTGGGGATGAATGACGGGCCGAAAAGCCGGGTCCCGTCAGGATTATCTACCTGCAGCTCAATGGCGTCATTCTTGACATTACCTGCATACCCTGCGACATGAAGCACACCGTTCAGATATTGCCTGGGTAATGAAGTCATTTTCACCTCATCTGAACGGTCAACCAGGGTCACAACCCTCATCGTGATAGAATCACCCAGGTACCGGAATTCCCCGGTCGGTAATATTTCAACTTTATAGATGCCCCGTGTATAACCGGTGGTGGGGAATTCCACGGTGAAATTTTTATCTCCCTGGACCGTTACATGCTTAGTTGCTTTCACCTCGCTTGTATATTCGGAGCGCGTGAGCATAATATCAAATGAAACCCCGGCCGGAAGGTTCGTGGTCCCGTTCACCACAATAGTCTCACCCAGCTTAAGCATCTGGGGTGCATCGATCCGTATCTCGTACGCTGATGCAACCCCGGTAAGGAGAAGGCAGAATATTGCGAAGATGAGGATCTTTTTCATCATATAAGGTTCAACTAGTAAGCTGTTAATGCTTGCTAATGAGGAGGAAAAGCCGCTTGCCTTCTGGCAGGGGGCCGATCGACATGAACAACAGGAACGAAAAACCCTCACCATAATTTTAAAGTCCGGTGGGTGTTCCTGGAATCGCTGCCTGATGTGCAGCTACCGGCATGAACGGTATACGGGGCTGTCAAGGGAAGAATTGGCAACCCGCCTCATCCGGCAACTTCGTTTTGTTGCTGATAATGTGCAGATCAAAGAAATGGAAATAATAAAGTTATATACATCAGGGAGTTTTTTCGATCCTGATGAAGTACCGCCGGCTGTTCTTGAAGAAGCCGGAGCATTGTTCAGGGGTAAAATAGTCATTGCAGAAACCCGGCCTGAATACGTAAATCAAGACAGAATGGATGATTTCATTTCACGTATAGATGATGGATCAAACGGAAAGCCGTTGTATGTTGCTATCGGGCTTGAAACAACGAACGACAACATAAGGGAAAAATCGATCGACAAAGGTTTTTCATTTGAAGGGTTTAAACAGGCGGCCAGGGTAGCCAGAAATTCCGGCGTGGGTATCAAAACATATCTGCTTATGAAACCCCTTTTCCTGACGGAAAAAGAGGCGCTGGTGGATATGAAGCAATCGCTTACCGACCTTGTCGGTCTGGCAGATATTATCTCCATGAATACCTGTACCGTTCAGAGGGGGACGGATATGGAACGATATTGGAAACAGGGAGCATATCGCCCGCCTTATCTCTGGAGTGTCGCAGACGTACTTGCAAATGCACCAATGGAGGTGTTGTGCGATCCGCTTGGGGGAGGACAATCACGGGGGGCGCATAATTGTGGAGAATGTGACAGGGAGATTATTGAAGCGATAAAATATTACTCCCTTTCTGGCGATCGGTCAGTAATAAAAGCTGTTACAACCAAGGAGTGCCCCTGCAGGGATGAGTGGGAACTGGTCCTGTCCCAGGAAATGCCCTGGTGCATGCCACTCACGCGGTAAGGGGTTTTCCTTCCCTATTATTCAGATATTCCATTTTTATTCCTTAAACACCGGGGGCTCCGGGTTTCATTACAAGGGTCGATACCGGACAGCGAGATCAGGCTCCACCGCAATCATTCTGGATTTCCAGTTGCTTTGCAAGCAGGGGCAGGAATGTACCGGCATCACTCACCACGCCGATTGCCTGCATGGTCCCACGGTCCATTAATTTCGTTACGGATGACGGGTTGATGTCCACGCAGACCGTCTTCACGTACGAGGGCAGGCAGTTGCCCACAGCGATTGAATGGAGCAGTGTTGCCACCATCAGGACCATGCTGCATGACTGGGTGTAGTCCCTCATCCGGTCCTGCGCCACGAGGATATCGGTAATTACATCGGGGAGTGGCCCGTCATCCCTGATGGAACCTGCCAGCACGTATGGTACATCGTTTTTCACGCACTCGTACATGATACCACCCGTGATGATACCCTGGTCAACTGCCTTTTTAATTGACCCTGCCCTCATGATTTCACTGATTGCATACAGGTGGTTCTTGTGCCCACCAGTGACTGGTTTACCCGTTGACAGGTCCATCCCTAACGAGGTCCCAAAAAGGTTGTACTCGATGTCATGGGTGGCAAGCGCATTCCCGGCAAAAAGGACATTAATGTAACCTTTCCTGATGATTTCAGCCAGTGCCTTATCAGCACCGGTATGAATGATTGCAGGCCCGCCGACGAGAGCAATTTTTCCGCCTTTCCGGTGTACCTCGAGGATCTCTTTCGCGACCCTCGCGATTATGGTTTCACTGGGACGTTCAGATGACACGGTCCCGTGCATGAATTCAAAGTTAGTCTTTTCCCTTGGCCTCTCCGGGGGGACAATTCGCACCCCCTGCTCTCCGACCACCACATTGTCTCCTCTTCGCAGCTTGGACAGGGGGGTGCTCATGGCTACAAGCCTCTCTATATCCAGCACGATAAGGCAGTCCATCTCTATCGCCTGGACAGGGATCCATGAACCAAGATATTTGACCGACGTCGGGTAGTTGGTTGTTGAATAGAAGCCCTTTGGAACCACCCGGTCAGCCTCGGCAGGTATTACGTTTACATCAGCTATTGCAAGAAGACGGGCACCGAAGCGGTGGAGCTCTGATATGATGGCGTCGACTCTTTCATCATTCGCGGCATTGACCTTCAGGCGCGCATAGCTTGGATCGGCCTTCTGTTTTCCTACATCAAATACGAGGATCTCAAAATTGCCGCCCATATCCATGATCTTATCAAAGATCTGAGTCATGATGCCAGAGTCGATGATATGGCCTTCAAGCTCGATCTCCCGCGAGGCTTCCATAATAGAATATGGGCTCTGATGCTATTTTATTTTATTTCTGCTCTAATCCGGTCTTAATTTTTTTCACCCAGGCAACCACAGGCTCAACCGGATACCCCCAGGGGCACAATCACAGTAACAGAAGGAATGGTGTAAATTCGAATGAAGGTCCCAAAATGAGTATATTATTACAGGTAACCTGGGTGACGTTGGAACTTAAACCAGTTGAATTGCGACAGTTGAATTGCGAATTTTACCTGTATTTTACAACGAAAACCCGCAGATCAGTTCATCTGGGTTTGATAGTCATTTTACTTTCCGGCCTGTGAGATTGAAAAAAAAGTGGCGAACTTTTTCAAGATCTGCCCGCGTGTTGATATTATAGGCGAGATGCCGGTCCATTATAAGAAATTTCTCTTCTTCCTGTGGCCGATCGATGAGATCTCCCCTGATAATATTAATTCCTACCGGGCAGGCATCAACCCCGTTAATGTTTTCTACGAATGACACATCAGACCCTTCTCTTTTACAGGATACCGGGACCCAGGTCGAAAGGGCTTCTTTTCCGGAAATTTCGTATCTTTTACGGATTTGCGTGATATGCCCTGCAGTGAGACACGGCAGGTCAGCCACACAGGTGAAAAATGGACCTGATTCTTCGATAATTTTCACGGTCTCATGCAGGTCATTGATATAGCCATGCCCGGATGACCGGATATATGCAAACCCCTGCACCCTGGCCCAGTTCATCGTGTATGGATTCCGGGAGGAGGCAACGATGAGAATATCGATACCGGCATTTTCGAAGGCTGATAGGACAAGAGAGATCATCGGACGACCACCCACATTCACCAGCGGTTTTTCACCAAGACCAAGACGTGTCCCGGCACCACCAGCCATAATCAATGCACGCATGACTGTAATGCCTCGATGAGGGATTGGTTTTCAGAATGGGTACGGACAGAAATCCGGATTGAATTCGGGAGACCGAACGATGTGCAGTCACGGACAAGTATCCCTCGACCAATCAGGGAATTGCATAACTCCCGGGCAGCCTTCCCCGTGTCGGCAAGTATAAAATTAGCAGAAGGCGGCATTACCGTAAAACCCAGGTCACGCAGAGCAGATACGAGAAAATTGCGTTCAATACCGATTTTTCTTCTTGATTCTTCAAGTTCATGATACTTGCTGAAGGCCTGGAG
>JALOPT010000147.1 GCA_025453715.1 Methanoregulaceae archaeon
CGTCGTTGTCATACCGTGGCTCTATTATGCCGGATTCGAATCATCCCGAAGCCAGGCCACTCCCGGTAAATTGTTGATGCGCATCGTCGTGACCGATCTTGAAGGGAACAAACCATCCTTTGCACGCGTTACGCTTCGGCACTTCGCAAAGTTCATTTCCGTACTGATTATCTTTATCGGATTCCTCATGATCGGGCTCACCAAGAATCGCCAGGGGCTCCACGACAGGATTGCCGGATGCCTGGTGCTTCTTCAGGATTAAGAATCTCTTTTTATAATTTTTCGCCGAAAAAACCAGGAATATGGATTTTAACGGTATTTGATCTTCATCCAGAGTAAGAAAAGTACGAGACCAAATGTTACGATATTTGCAGCGATGATAGGAAACGAGTTGATCCAGATACCATACGCGGTCCAGAGAAGCATTCCTGCAGCAAACAGAAGGAGCATGGCAAGGGAAAAATCCTTGGTTTCCTTAAGCTTCCAGGTGCGGATAACCTGCGGGACAAATGAAATTGTGGTAAGAGTACCTGCTATATAACCGACAATAATAGTTGTATCCATAAAACACCTCTTCTAGTATTTTTCATCCGACCATTTAATACCGGTCGGATTTTTTGATCAGGCAGACGAAAGGGGAATTTTTACCGGAAATGACTTTTAGGATCCATTGGATCGGGTGAGAACTGGTCGGCAACAACCTGAACTTTCTGAAAATGCTCTTTGACTGCTCAGTTGTATCCATAATTCCTCCAGTTCACCTGTGCACGAAATCAGGTAAAAAGAGATGGAGTGCAGAGTGCGAAAGTATCCGGAACGGTCAACGCAGCCCTTGTGGAAATACGGGCAATCTCCGAATGCTGCAGCAGGGACTCGAATTGCTCAGCAGAGAGATCATGTTCGTTAACTGTATGTCATCCTCCGTGGTGTCCTGATGCCACAGTTACCTCAAATAATATGGTTGATATTCCATAGCACGGATGGGCAAGGAGCACGGAAATCTTAAGGGTCCCTCCTATTTCCTCGCGGTAGCCTTAAAGAACGTATAACAGAAGACCCCCTCAGGCTCAGCTGTACGATAGAGTGCCGCAATCCCCCGCTCCCATGCCTCCCTTGACATCAGACCCTGCCGGTGCACTTCATCAGCAACGCCTTCCACCATGGCAGTGAAGGTCAGTTTCGTGAAGCCCTCGACAAGGCCGGGACGGGAGGCATCGACATAGACCATCCGCGGCGAGACCTGGATATCAGAATATCCCGCCCCGGCCAACAGCGGGTAGAGCTGCCTGCCAATCAGGGCATTGCCGCCAGCCTGCTGCTGGAGCCGGACGAGGCAGTCGATGGCCAGCCTTGCATCCGGGTCTTCCGGGTGATAAAACGTGGAACCGTGGTCTCCTTCAATAACAGTGAGGGTCCCTCCCTCCTTCAGGAGCGGGCGGAGCTGTTCCAGCGCACGCTGGGGCTCTGTGAGATGTTCCAGCACAAAACAGATAAAAATATGATCGAACATCTCCTCCTCAAACGGCAGATGAAAAATATCACCCTGGCGGAAGGTCACATTGCGTATACCTTCCTTCCGGGCTGTATGTTCTGCCCGCTGAAGCGAGTCGGCTGAGATATCTATCGAGGTGATGTGTGCACCAGGGCTGTTTTTTGCAAGAATCATGGTCTGTGCCCCGATACCGCAGCCGGCTTCCAGCACCTTTGAACCTTCAGGGTACCTGGTATCATCATGAAGAATGCCCGTCAGGGTCTGTGCCTGATCAGCAAGCCTTTCCGATTCACGTTCTGAATAGCCGTGGACGTATTTTTTTTCAGTCATTATTTCCCATGATTACGTTCGGATGAATTTCCTATCCTGTAAAATACATTTTTGATGATGCCCGTATAAAGCAACACCGGTTCTAAAAAGGATAGACTGGTATTGAATCCTGTTAAAGAAATACAAAACCATCCGTCATGTCAAAAGTCCTTTTTGTTGTTTGTGACAAAGTTCATTAATTTTCAAACTAAGCAAAAGATTAGATTGTATGACCCATCCTGGCAGGTTTCGTATCATTTTTATGGTTGTTTGCTTACTGGTTACCTTCCAATCTGTTTGTGCTGAACCAACGGTAACCATTGACAGTTATCAGGTAACACCACCGGTTCTCATGCCCGGGGATATGGGGACAATCCAAATCACCATAAAAAATACCGCATCTACCGCAACAATACAGGAATCAAGCGGCATTATCGTAGACGGTAAATTCACCACGACAACAAGTAAAGACATTAATGTTTTTATTGAAAAGGCTGGCCTCGAAGGAAACGGTATTGTAGTTACGGGGAGTAATTTCCAGCGGATCGGGGATATCGGCCCTGGCCAGACAATTCCCATAACATTCCTCATTAAGGCGCCCCCAACTCCCGGGGTCTATTTCCCAGAAGTCTGGATTGATACAACCGGTGGGAGAAGCACACGCTATCCGATTCCGGTGAATGTAAATACTCAGATATCAGTCCCGAAACTCGCAGTGGTAAGTACGGCAATCACAACACCACAGGCAATAAGACCGGGCGATGATGCACTTGTCAGCCTGCAGCTGATAAATACCGGCGAGAGTGTCGCAGACCGGGTCCTTGTAAGGATTGGGAATGCCAGCACATCGGTGATGCCGAAAAATATCCAGCTCTACCACATTCCCAGCATACCTCCGGGAAAAACAGAATCAATCGAAATGGTACTCGTCACCGATCGAAAGACCGCTACCGGAATTGCTCATCTTCCGGTTTCTCTGCAGTATTACACTGTTGACGGTGCCCACCATACGGAAACCGCTGCCATAAACCTGCCTATCAAAGGACAGGCAGAGATCGGTATTGCATCGATAGAGACCAGTCCGGAGCGGCTGACCGCAGGTGAACCGTTCAACCTGATAATACGGATTGAAAATGCGGGAACAGGGGATGCCAAATCAGTAAGCGCGAGAATCAGCCTCCCGATTTCCGGTACACGGGAAGCGTTTCTTGGAAAGATCAAGCCTGGCAATGATGCGCCTGCTCTCTTCAGGCTTGGAGGCGCACCTCCCGGTGAGCATCTCTATACTGTGGCAATTGACTATGCGGATGACTGGGGGAACAATACCATCACACGTCCCCTGGCGATTAATGTCGCACCCGCGGATTATAGCGGGTTGATCATTGGTATTATCATGGTAGCATTGCTTGCTAGTGGGGCCTGGTATCTGTTCTTGAAGAAAAAACCGGGCAGGAACAATGGCTGAAAACCTGGTTAAGCTGCGGCTCTCCTTTTTCCTCGGCATGCGTTCGCTTCAAAGAGGAAATCCAGGCAGCCTGGTAATGACGGTTGTCATTATCGGGATGGTATTTACAAACATGATCTTTCTGCCTTCTGTTATTACCGGTGCGATAAAAAACTTTGAACAGCAGACTATCGAATATCAATCCGGTAACATTATCATCGAACCTACGAAGGATGCCGAGTATATCGATGATCTGGAGAACCTGCTTGCCCGGGTAAATCGCGTGCCTGGCGTTATGCGGGCTGCCCCCCACTATGATATCGGGGGCGTGATGAAATTCAAAGGAAACCGGCTCCCTGCCAGCATCATCGCAATTCGTCCCCGTGACGAGACAATGGTGACCGGGGTTTCTAAGAAGATGGCAGAAGGTCAGTATCTTGGAGAAGGTGATACCGGGGTCATTGTCATCGGTAAGCTGGTTGCAGGGCACGAAGATACGTCCGAAGACCTGATGCCGTCTCTCGGGGGGGTAACTTCCGGTGACACAATTGATGTAGAATTCACCAATGGCATTACTCACACATACCGGGTAAAGGGGATCTTTGAGACCAAATCCTATACAGTAGACCCTACAGTCTATATCACCTGGAGCGAACTGGAAAGTATCAGGGGGCAAACCGTAGACCAGGCAACAGCTGTACTCATCAGGACAATCCCTGGTGAAGATGAGCAAGAGGTGAAATTTTCTCTGATAGGGATGGGAATTCAGGAAGATATCAAGACCTGGCAGGACCTGCTCGGGAAGGCATTTGCTCAGGTTGTCCAGAGCTATGCTGTCATCAATAATATTTCCACTATCGTCAGCCTCGTGATCGCTATCGTTGTAATTTTTATCGTTATCATGATCAAGACGATTAATAACCGCCGCCAGATCGGGATCCTCAAGGCAATCGGGATCCACCGTTGGATTATAACGTTCAGCTATGTTTTCCAGGTCACAATCCTCTCTCTCATGGGCATTCTCTTCGGGCTCTTTATTCTCTTTGCGCTGAACCAGTATTTCGCGGTATATCCCCTGGTGTTTCCCGAGGGGGACATCCGCCCCGCATTTACTCTTGCCGACCTGGCTGCAAACGCTGTGCTGCTTTTTTTTGCATCAACTATCGCAGGTTTTTTACCGGCATGGCAGATTGCGAGGGAAGACATCATGACTGCAATGAAGGGATGAAATGATCCGGATAGAGAATCTGAAAAAAACCTATTATCTTGGTGTTGTCGAAGTGCCAGCTCTACGGGGTGTAACTTTTGACGTCAAACAGGGAGACTTTTTAGGACTCATGGGACCGAGCGGGA
>JALOPT010000148.1 GCA_025453715.1 Methanoregulaceae archaeon
CATGGGAATAGGCCCCGATATTTTCTGAATAGACCAAATCCCCGATTTCAAGATCCGGCAGGTCAGCAGAGAGGGTAATTGTATCAAAGGCATCGCAGGTTGGTCCGAATACGGCTGAGATCTGGGTTTCACCATCCTGAAAAGACATGACCGGGTAGGTAACGTGGTCAAAAACCTGGCCCGAATAGGTATGATAGACCCCGTCGTTGATATAATAGCAGGGCTTCCCGTCACGGAACGCCTTCCCGACCACTTTGGCAACCAGCATGCAGGCATTTGCCACCAGGAACCTTCCCGGTTCTGCGAGAATTTCCATATCGGGAGGGAACAAGCGCTTGATTTCGGCATCCAGTTTTTTCGCAAGCGTCCGGACGGATTTAACTTCCGGGTGATACTTGACAGGAAAACCGCCACCGATATCAAGAATCCTGATTTTCCGGCCAGTCCGTGTTTCTGTCTCTTTGATAATATCTGCAGACAACTGCAAAGCCTGCACATAATTCTCAAAATTGGTGCACTGGCTGCCTACATGGAAGCTTAGTCCTTCGACAACAAGACCCATGTCAAAAGCTTTGGCAATCAGATCAACAGCTTCTCCCGGGTGAGCCCCGAACTTTGAAGAGAGTTCTACCATGGAACCGGTATTGGGAACCCGTATCCGCAGGACCAGGCCGGCATGGGGCGCATGCTGTTTGAGTTTTTTGAGTTCTTCGCTGTTATCGAACGTGACAAGCGGGTTGTATTGATCGAGGGCTTCAAGCGTTTCTATCGGTTTGATGGTATTTGCATAGATGATCTTATCCCAAATCCAGGCCTGCCGCTCTTTTTTTGGCATTTTTTTGATATTTTCATAGACAATCATGAATTCAGGCATGGATGCAACGTCAAAACTGGATCCCATCTCGTAGAGTGTCCGGACGATCTCGGGATTTGAATTTGCCTTTACTGCGTAATATACCTGGATTTTTGGCAGGACCTTTTTAAATTCCCGGTAATTCGAGCGGATTTTCTCATGGTCAATCACAAAAATGGGGGTACCCTCCTCGCGTGCCAGTTTCTGCAGCAGTCCCTTCCTCGCTTTCCCGATATGCGGGACCCCGTCATCATGTTCCTTTATGTTCGGTTCCTTTTTCATGAGTCTTTCCTACCATTATCAGTACAAGTGTGATTCATCGCACAAATAAGAAGTTTTTGAATTGCCAGACATCGTCATAGTCATAATGATTCTCCGCGTTCTCCTTGAAGTAAACCTTCCTGTTCTTCAACGGGGTCCAGTCTGAAGGACCGGAATAGAATTCACCCAGGTATGGCTTTGCAATATCCAGTACGCACTCATGCGGCAGATCATCAGGAAGACAGAAACCCTTCTTCGGGTTTTCTATCATCCACATCACGGCAGTAACTACTCCCAGCCCGACCTGGACCGTGGTTGCATTCTGGCCGGGGGCAAGGGTCTTTGCCTCTTCAATCGAGAGGATACTGCCTGTCCACCAGGAGTTGTAGGGATGACCCATAAGGAGGGCCCCCAGAATATCTGATCCGGAAATAATCTCCCTGTCGTTGAGAATCCGTAGTTTTGGCTGCAATTCGTAATTTCTTCCCCGCAGCTCATGGAGTGAAGCAATTGTCGCATCACAGGGTAAATAGGCGTAATGAACGGTCGGCCGGTAGATGGCCACACCATCCTTCCAGACCGTCCACCGGTCTGATATACCAAATGCCTCGCCGTGACGGATGACCATACCGACGATTTCATGATGAGGAAGCCAGGACCGGACCCAGGTATTGATGCCCATCCGTGCGAGCAGAATCTCGTTTTTCGGCCCAACGGGAGGTACATACGCCTGTTCGGGAAGTTCTTTTTCGTGCGTCCCCCACCCAATCTCCGCTGGAGCGGTGCCTTCTTCCCTGAGTCCTTCAATACACCAGGTTCCCACAAACTCATCGACAGTTTTCGGTGACCGGGAGATCTGAGTGTCTCTTTCTGAACAGTGAATGACTTTTATACCGGTCTCCATGGCAAGCGCAGCAAAATTCTTATTGCGGATATGATCTTCCACGAGGTCCGGTTCCGGCGCGATGTCATCGGCAATCATCTGGCGCGCGATATCAACAAGTCCCTGACGGGCAAAGTGTGAGATAAGGCCGGGATTTGCACCATGATCAACGACAGAAGTGGCACCATCATGCCAGTCTTTTGTCAGTTCATGAAGCCTCATCTGCCGGTAATACAGGGTTTTTTCATACGGGCTTGCGGTAAACTTATCCGCGTCAGGATCCCAGGCTTCCACGGATGTATTCACGTACAGGACAGTATGATCATGGCACCACTGCACCAGCTCACAGCAGTCGATATTCCAGGCAAGATCAATCACCAGACCTCCTGGTGATAGATAATCAGAGAGAACCTGGTCAAGGTTATCCGGTGTGACTTTTCTCTTGAAAAACCGGAGCCCGCCGGATGTCCACGCTTTCAGATCCTGCGCTTTATCCTTAAAATCAATTATGGTGATATTTTCAAGGGGTATCGTTACATGCCGGAGCAGTATTGGTAGTGTACATTTTGCTACCGCACCATATCCGATGATTAATACCTTGTTGTTAAACTCCACTCAGACCTCCGAAACTACTACACTGAATTATAAAATATTCTGGTGTAGTTTTATTTACTAATACATTAAAACGTCAGGAGAAAAATTTGTCGCAGGCCGGGAAATACGTTGTCTATTTTTTTAATATTCCCGACTATAAAAAAGAAGAGATTCTGTACAACCATAGATACCGTTCCCGCGTTGAAACCATTTCTTACCCTCCTCGTAATCTTTTTTTGAATCATGGTCCTTTCAGGAAACAATTTCCTTAAAAAAAATATTTTAAAATAGCCCGAGTTGAATATTGATAAACCATGCGATATCTGGTTCTCGTTTTAGGATTTTCCCTGATTGTTCTGGTTCTTTTTACCGGGTGTATTACCACTCCATCTCAGGGATCAGCTATCCAATTGACCCATCAACCCGATCCATCCCGTACCGGTCTGAAAATCGGTGATACCGCAATTTTTGAATTTAAAGGATTTAAAAAATCAGTACGCGTGACTGGTTTTAACGAAACGAGTCGAATCGTGTCTTTTGAAACAAAAAACACCGGCGATAAAGCCATCGCCACAATAAGCCGGATGTGGGTTGTGGATGGGAATGGAGTGCACTATGATTTGCCAGAACTCGAAGAGGGTCTTTCTTTTGGCGAATCGCGTTCTGGATCGGTCAACCTGTATCAGCTTCACGGAAATCAGGATAGTACAAATGAGGGAAAACTAACATTTTATTACGGTTTTGGAAATCAGGAAGCATCATGGATAATTACCTAAAAAAAATATTTATTTAACTTCCCGGGCGTATTTTGCGCTTACAGGTATCGAATGAGATATCAGTTTCCGGTTATCATCATTCCTTCTCAAGAAGAGCAAGGTCGCCCTTCATAGTGAGGATTTTTTCTTCAACATCCCTCTGACCCTTTGAACGCTTCCGCGACCAGACCCATGCAGCAATAATTATCAGGATACCAATGATTCCGACACTGATTCCAATCGTGGTTCTGCCACCAAAGATAGCACTGAAGAACCCGACCGTTGCGATCAATGCTCCTGATAAAAGCATAATCCAGGGCCCGATTTGCGAGCCTGCATTCCTGTATTTCTCCCATCCGGTAATTTTATCTTTGACGTGATCAAATTGTAGTTCTAAGGGTGGTTTCTCTTTTATTGTTTTTTTTCCCATGTTTCTCCCATTTAATTCAAACAAGGATATATTTTTCTCAAGTACTGCAGCATGTTTTTTGCAGTTGATATTGGCGTAATCACACTGAACATCCATCTCTGCTCTCCTTCGCTCAAACCCGGTCAAAAATGAGAGAATTGTGACAGACAGAAATTCACAGGTATCAGGAGATGACAGGCTCATGCATGGAAATCCGAAACAGGATAATCCTGCTGCTTTGCCCCCTCTTGTAATTTTCTCCTGACTTCCTGAGTCCGGGGTTCTGATTACCCAATAAGCTCTGGAGGGCATGTTCCCTGAGTACGATACCTCCCAGTCACGGGATAGGCACCAACCTGCAGACGAACTCCCGTAATTAAAAAGGAACAATAGTGGTTACTTATTTCATCGTCTTCCCAATACTAGTAAGGTGATTCGTTGTCAAAAAGGGCAGTTGACATGACATTCCAGGCACTCTATACCCTTACGGACCTACGGGTAATCCTCCGAGAAACCGCACCCTCTCACACGATGGATGAAACCCAGAGAACTCAGGCACAACGTCTGCTGGAAAATCTCGAACGGCAGGTTGCATCCTTGAAACAGGAGATGCTGAAATGAGGTGCGGAGCCGGAATAGAAGCGCGGCAGGTCAATGAGCTCTTCATAAATATTGATCCCATTCAGGCAGGTGGCAGGCTCACTGCAGATGCGATGAAAGCCGTCATCGCTTATGGGGATGGTTATTCTGTCTGCGATAACTGCCGCAAACCCAACCGTCTCGATTACATCAGCAAACCTCCGATTGCCGGGTTCCATCAGGAAGTCGCT
>JALOPT010000149.1 GCA_025453715.1 Methanoregulaceae archaeon
GCTGCGTATTCAGTTCCCCGATCGCAGCCTTGAACGTACCGACCGATGACCGGAGCGTATTCAGCTCATCCGGGTCCTGTCTCCCAATGAGACCCCCTAATTCCCCATCTTTTGTCCGCAGCTCGTTTTCTTTCTTATCGATCCGCTCCTTGAGCAGTTTTTCGCTCGCGGTCTTCAGGAAATCGATGCCGAGTGCCTTAAGGAACCATTCCTTACGCTTGCCCGGTGTATTTTCGAGCAGTGTCAGGAGGTCTTTCTGGGCTGCATAGATCGTGTTCCGGAAGTCCAGTGGCCCCATGCCAAGAGTCCGCCGGACTTCGGTCTCCACCTGGCTCACACCGGTCGCCCGGAGCGATGTCCCCCGGTAGAACCGTGCATCGTGCTGGACCGTCTTTCCTTTTTTAAAGCTGCGGATGACCGAATAATTGTCCCCGCCGATCCTGAAGTCCAGCCGTACTTCGCAGTTCTCTTTCTGGGACGCAAACGAGGAGACGATATAGTCTCCTGAAATCCCGGTAGCCTGCACCCCGTAGAGAGCGAATAAAATTGCCTCAACAATGCTGCTTTTTCCTGTCCCGTTGTTCCCGACAATCCCGGTTATGCCGTCCCTGAACCGGATCTCCTGGTCCCGGAACCGCTTGAAGTTTTTCAGGACCAGGCGGTCGATTATCACAGGACTTCCTCCTTGTAACTGCAGGGTATTAAAACAGCCGGGTTTTCGAGTTGTTTGCCAGGGGGCATCTGCACCGTTATCATTCTGAATCCCCCTTGTGGTCTTCCATAACGGTCCGTAACAGGTCAAGACCGCATTGGGCAACATATTCCCTCTGTCGGGCACTCATCTGTTGTTTTCCCACGAACGAGGAGAATTCCTGCAGGTAGTCGATTGCCTTTACGTCCTGCTGCAGCGGGGAGATCTCTCCCTGGTCTTTCGTAGCTGACCTGATCTTCAGGTCGAGCAGTTTCTCTTTCACGCCGGCCAGTTCCTTCAGATCGATCCCCTTCCCGTGTTCGCGGGACATGCCGTCAAGGGTAACCTGCACCATCGACAACGGCGGGATGCACCGGTCGGTAATCCGGGCGATAATTTCGCTCGTGATATCCCCGACATGCACCCCTTCGCAGAGGATCGTCCCGAGGTCGACCATCGGGGTCTTCGGGAGGTCGAAGTGGAGGACGGTTGCATATTCGCGGCATTCATGAACTGATGACGCAGGAGAAGGCACAGAGGAATACGCGGAGAAGGGCTCTGGTGAAGACGAAGAGGATGACCGGGAGGTAACTATAACCGGAAGGGTTTTCGCAGATGTATGGTCAAGGTCAACGAGGAGCCCGCCCTTCGTATCGGCGATCTCGCCATACGCCATGTATTCGGGCGACCCCGAGTACCACGCATTGTCGGTGATCTGCACCTGCCGGTGGTAATGGCCGAGGGCGATATAGTCGAACCGGTCCGAGAGGATCGTGCTGTCCAGCTCATGTTCTGCGACGGTCGCGAGCCGCTTATCCTTTAATGCCGATGCGAGACCGTGGGTCACGAGCACATTGTACCGGTCTTTTACGATCCCGACCTGATCATACGCAGTACGGTAGTCCTCGGGCCTGAGCATGTTCGGGATCAGGTGGAAGACGGTATCACCGATCTCGACATGCTCGTACCGGAACCGGTAAGCCGCATGAATTTTCGAATGGTGATAGGAAAGGACTTCAAAAGGTGACGTCGTATAACGGGTCTTCACCATGCTGTGGTTCCCGGCAATCACGATGAACGGGACCCCTGCGCAGTGGAGCCGTTCCAGTGCTTCGAGAATGGTCGTATAGGCCCGGGTCTTCGGTTTTACCGTGTCAAAAAGGTCACCGGCATGGACGAGGACATCCGGTTTTGCCTCGATGATCTTGTCCACTGCCGACAGGAAATTATCATAGATCTGCTTCTCGCGGAGGTTCATACCGCTCTCCGGGTCGAGGCGGTTGAAGGCGGCGAGACCAAGGTGGGTGTCGGCGATGTGGATGATCTTCATCTATGTTTCTTTTTGATTTGTGTGGGATATAAGGTGTCGGGGGACGCGGGGTGAAAGTGAGCTTCTGGTATGATTGGGTAATACGAATTCTGTAAGAACGTAGCACGTCTCGACTACCCAATCTACATTATTCAGATAAAAAGTTGCTAATGGATGAGTATTCGAATTACAACCCCTAAATACGATTTACAGCTATTCCTGGAACGGACCTAACCTGAAAAAAGGAAGGGTCAGATATTCCTGGGAAATCCCTATTTCGATCGTTTAAACGTATCTATAGCAATATCCGACGGGTTTTCAGTGTTTCTGAAGAGCAGCTGGATCTCGTCAGAAGAAATGATGACCCCGTTACTGAACCCGTCCGGGTATTCCACGGTTGCGATGGTCATTCCATCCCTGCCAAAGACACCGGCAAACTCCTTGGTCACCGGGCTCCCGTTTATCACGTATTGAATGATGCCCTTGAAAAGCCGGTCATCCTGATCGGTGACATTCATGGCCATTGTGCCCTTGATAACCTGGTACCCTGATGCGGTTTTCATGTAGCCCATCGAAACCCCTGACCAGTTCCCGGCAATACGAGGCATCACCGAAGCGGGAAAGGTAACCCCCGGGGTGGTCACCGTGGACCTCCTCAGCGAGTCGATAACAACCCTGGATGGGTCGACGTTGTCCCGGAAGGTGAGCTCGATCTCGTCTGCAGATAGTATTACACCGTCACTGAACCCGTCAGGGTTCTCCACGGTCTTCAATGTCCTCCCATCCCGCCCGATAACCCCTGCAAAGTTCTTGGTTACCGGGGTTTTGTTCAGCATAAATGAGACCTGTCCCTTGAAGAGGCGGCCGTTCTGTTCGGTGATGTTGATAACCAGGACATCACGGGCGACCTGGTACCCAGATGTATCTATGTAGCCTATCGAAGACCCGTTCCACTTACCGAGAAGGACCGGCATCGGCTGGACTACGGGGGTGGCCGTCTTGTCAGAAGCTGTGGACCGCTTAAGGGAATCGATGGTGATGGTGGACGGTTTGGCCTGGTCCCTGAAGATAAGTTCTATCTCATCAGCTGATATGACAATCCCGTCACTAAACCCGCCTGGGTACTCCACGTCATCGATGGTCTTCCGGTCGGCACCGATAACCCCTGCGAACTCCTTTGTTATCAGGGCCCCATTTTCCGGGAAGGAGAGTTGTCCTTTAAAGAGGCGGCCGTTCTGTTCGACAACATTCATCATGATGACCATATCCGCAACCTGGTACCCTGATGCATCCACGTAACCCCGGGATGTCCCATTCCAGGTCCCTACAAGGTCTGGCATAACTGTGACGGCCGGGGTGGTGGTCGCCGGGTTATCATGCGATGTAGCTGCAGGCGTTGTTACCGGTGTCGTTACCGGAGTTGTGCATCCGGCAGTCAGTACAAATGCAAGGCACAGACACACCAGTAATACGATGAATTCCCGTTTCATTTTCATCACCAATTCTCTTATTGCTAAATTGAACGATGTTTACCTATTATTTATTTGTTTTTTATAATTTTTTAAACCGGAATTTCAGGTGTTGAGCGAGTCCCTCCGCTTGTTTTTCAATGAACTAAAAAAAATTCATGCCAGGATTTCTGGTATGCTGGAACTGACAGTAGTCTGTCAGGTACCTTCCAAAACAAACATTTCAACTCAGCCGGGAGGCCCTTTTTTCACCCTGCTGAATATTTAAAAAAATTCACCCGGCCAACTGAAGGAAATATGAAAAGTGCTGTTTATTCTTCAGATTTGAACTCGATTTCACCATTCATGTGTTCATACCTCCATTCCCCGGCCTCTGAAATTTCATCAGACTCATAATCGTCTGAAATCTTCTCTTTAAAAATGCAGTAAGAGTGCCCCTCCAGATGATTATCCAATTCGCTGATAAAGGTATTGAGCCTTGAAACAGGCACGATAGGCACTCCTTCATACACCAGTATTTCCTCTTCGATGAGGGTGACTATGATAGGAATCGCTTCAGCCTGGGTTATATCTTCATAAAACGTGGTCCTTTCTTTATGCTGTTCGATGGCCTTTTTTAATCCAGACAACCGGTAGCGTTTGCCCGCCCATTTCTTGCATTCTACCAGGAACGTCTGGTCGTTCTTCCGGGCGATAACGTCATACTGCCTTCGTTTTTTATTCAGTGTTTTTACGGTGTTTACCTTCACCAGAAAATCATTTTGTTCGAAGATGAAAGCCGCGAGTCTTTCAAAATTCTGCCATACCGATTCTTCTGATACGGTTTCCAGGTCCTCGATGCAGGTTATTTCTTCGAAGTTCATGACGTGCGTGCTTTTATTTATGGATTTTTTGCATAATGAAATCTGGCAATATGGCACCCGGCTGGGCAGGCCATTCGCGAGGACCGGTTATTATATCTTTCCCCGCTCCGATCAGAAATGCGTGTTTAATTGGTGATATTTACCCAATCACCGATAAATTTGACCGATTTATCTTCTTTTTGCCATTTCATTATACGCACATAATATATTCCCTCGATAAGCGACC
>JALOPT010000019.1 GCA_025453715.1 Methanoregulaceae archaeon
AAGAAGGCGGGTTATGACCCGATCTTCAGGCGTGTGGAGACGAGGGAGGATTTCCTCGCATATCTCGATCCGTCGCTTGAGGTAATCCTGGCAGATTACTCTATGCCACAATTTGATGCACTGCTGGCACTCAGCCTTCTCCAGGAGAAAGGGTTTGATATTCCGTTTATCGTAGTCACCGGTGCTATCGGCGATGAAATCGCAATCGAGTGCATGAAACAGGGCGCATCCGATTATCTCCTGAAAGACCGGATGGCACGTCTTGGTATCGCAGTTTCACATGCTATTCTGGAAAAGCGGTTGCGAGAAGAAAAACGCCAGACGGATGCCTCGCTGATAACATCTGAAGAAAAATTCAGGACGCTTTTCAACAATGCCAGTGATGGTATCATCATTCATGACCTTGATGCCCGGATCCTTGAAGTGAACCGGGTCACCTGTGAACGGTTGGGGTATTCACGTGACGAACTTCTGCTGATGTCGCTGATGGATATCGAATCCCCGGATTATGCGGCAATGGTGAAAGGAAAAATACAGGAACTTCTTATCGAGAAACACCTTTTCTTTGAGGGGGCCCATATTAGCCGGGACGGGTCGATAATACCCATTGAACTGTCAAGTCGTCTCATCCAGTATGAGGGCCAGCCGGCCGTCCTCTCCATAACCCGTGATATAACGATCAGAAAACGGGCAGAAGAAGCATTAAAGCGACTGAATGAGGAACTTGAAGCCCGTGTTGATGAACGTACCAGGAACCTCCAGGAGGAGATTTATGAGCGGAAAAAAACGGAGAAGGCGCTCGATGAGAGCCGCAGGATGCTCGTTACCCTCCTCTCCAATCTTCCCGGTATGGCATACCGGCGCCAGAACAGGTCTGACTGGCCGATGGAATTTGTTAGTGACGGGTGCTTCTTACTGACGGGATATGAACCGGAGGAGTTATCCGGAGGTAACCGGTTTTACGGTGATCTCATCCATCCAAAAGACCGTGATATGGTCTGGAGCAGCGTTCAGAAAGCAATTGAACAGAAACGCCCCTTTACGATCACTTATCGCATTACTTGCGCGGATAATACTGAAAAGTGGGTGTGGGAACAGGGTTGTGGGGTATTCGACAGTGAAGAAACCCTGCTCGCACTTGAGGGATTTATCATTGACACAACCGAACGGAAGCTGCGGGAATATGAGATCAAGGAAAAAGCTCACCAGCTTGCCGTCATTAATGATATCGTTACCACAATTTCACCAACCCAGCCATTCCAGGTTATTTTCAGGAAGAGTATGGACCGGCTTTCGAAGCACCTTGGATTCGATCTTGCAGCCGTGTTCATGTATGATCCACGCAGGAGGGAATTTGAGTGCCGGCATACTACGGGAAATCCCATCCTTGAATCGTTTTCCACAAAATTCCATACGATCAGGATCGATAACGTGGATTTTGCACCGCTTTTATTCCATCGCCGGGCGCTCTATTTTGAAGGGTCCGGCATACTCAGTGACCTCCTGGATAGCGGGCTTAAATCTGCAGCTGCCGTTCCCATCAGGACTGATTCAAAGGTTGTCGGTATCATTTTTGTCGGGAGGCTGCAAAATGATACGTTCGATGAAACAGATAAGGCTATCCTCGAAGCGCTCGGGGAAAAAGTCGGCAGGGTAATTGAAGAAGCCACGCTGCACGCGGAACTTAAACGGCTCCACGAAGAAGCGAACCTGTATCTCGATATCCTCGTCCATGATATCAACGATGCAAATACCCGTTCGTTCGGGTATATTGACATCCTAACTGAAATGCTCAACGGGAAACTGAAAGAGTACGCGTTAACGACGCGGAAAGGGATAGAAGAAAGTATCGAGATAATCAGGAAAGTGACATTGATCCGCCGTATCAGGGAAAAAACGACGGAGCTTGCCCCGGTGGACCTCGATGCAATTATCCGGACGGAGATGCTCCGGAACCGGAATATAACCCTCTTTTATGAAAAAAAAGGTATACTGGTCATGGCAGATGACCTCCTTTCGGAAATTTTTGCCAACCTTCTTGGAAATTCGGTGACATTCGGTGGGCCGTTTGTCACGATATGGGTTAATGCAAAACAAAACGGGGAAACGGTAACGGTAACAGTTTCCGATAATGGTCCGGGGATCCCGGACCCGGTAAAACCGAAATTATTTGTCAATTCACAAAAAGGCACTTCAAGGGGAAATGCCAAGGGGCTTGGCCTGTATATTGTAAAGATGCTCCTTGACCGGTACGGCGGGAAGATTAAGGTCAGCGACCGCGTAGAGAATGACCCCTCACAAGGCGTGGCA
This sequence comes from Methanoregulaceae archaeon, assembly GCA_025453715.1. Lineage (GTDB taxonomy): Archaea > Halobacteriota > Methanomicrobia > Methanomicrobiales > Methanospirillaceae > CAIKOD01. The sequence goes on from JALOPT010000019.1 coordinate 2,311, forward strand.
ATGACATTTACGTTAAAAGCGGTGCAGGAAAATAACCTCCAGTGACAGGGGCAATCTTATATTGACTTTTTGGCGCATGTTACCCTTATATACACCACTGTTCCAGTGTCTGCCTCACCTTTCCGTGAAAGGACAGGAACAGATATGAGAGAAGAATCTCTAATAATGGCATGAATAACGATGAGTTCCCTCAAATCCGTGATCCTTGCAGGGGGTGTCGGTACAAGACTATGGCCCCTTTCGCGGACGTACCAGCCAAAACAATTCCTGAAGATTGACGGGTATTCCCTGTTCCAGGAGACTTTTCTCCGCGCTCTCCGCCTGTGTAAACCCGCAGATATTATTATCGTTACCAATGAGGTCCACCAGTATCTCGTCAGGAACCAGATCGAAGAACTGGGGTATGTCTTTCCGGAATTACAGGTCCTTAAAGAACCGGTGGGTAAGAATACCCTTCCTGCAATCACCTGGGCAATGTCCGAGATCCTGAAGCGGTTTGGTGAGTCAGATGTTGTCATCTTTCCAAGCGATCACAAGCTCGGGGAGTCAGCAACGGACGAAATCAAAGGGGCTGTAGGGATTGCGGGGGATTATCTTGTCCTGTTTGGGATCCCCCCGACTCACCCGAATACCGGGTACGGGTACATCGCACAGGGGGCCCCGCTCTCCACCGGTTTCAGGGTGCTGGAATTTAAAGAAAAACCAGACCTTCCTACTGCTGAACAGTACATGGCCTCCGGGTATCTCTGGAACAGCGGGATGTTTCTTTTCTCGACGAAAATGTTTTTCCAGGAACTTGGGAAATACCAGCTGGAATTCCGGCAGTCTTTTGAAAATAACGAACCTGATTACCAGGCTCTCCCCTCACTGTCCATCGATTACGGCCTGCTTGAAAAATCCGGCCAGGTGGCCGTTGTACCTCTCAAGGCACCCTGGACAGATTTAGGTACATTCCAGGCGTGGTACGAGTACCGCGACCATGATCCTGCAGGTAATAGCGGCGAGGCAGAATACCTCGATGCAACGGGTAATTTTGTCTCTGCACCGGGAAGGAAAGTTGCACTCATTGGTGTAAAAGACCTCGTGGTCGTTGATACGGGGGATGCCCTCCTTGTTGCTGATACGGTCCAGAGTGGCAGGGTCAACGAGCTGGTCAGGCGCCTGAAGGATAAAGGTGACCCGGTTGTTGATTATCCCCTGCAGGTGCAACGGCCGTGGGGTTCATATATCGAGCTTGAACGGTCACAATTTTTCCGGATCAAACGGCTTACTGTAAAGCCAGGCGAACAGCTGTCCCTCCAGAAACACCTTCACCGAAGTGAGCACTGGATCGTGGTGAGTGGTATGGCTGATGTGCAGCTTGACGGAAAAAAGCACCAGTTCAGGCGCGGTGAAAGCACGTATGTTCCCGAAGGTGTGAAACACCGGTTGGGAAACTCCGGAAAGATCCCTCTCGAGGTAATCGAAGTACAGATCGGGGAGTACCTTGAGGAAGATGATATCATCCGGTTCAATGACCGGTACATGCGATCATAATGTTATTCCCTGTATGCCGGGTCTGAAAAGAATGCAATCTGGTCCCGGATAATATCCTCGACCCTGCAAGATACCTTAAACCCGATTTTTTGAATTTTCCGTGTATCCGCAAGGAGAATGGGGACCTCGGCCGGCCGGAATTTCCCCGGGTCGAAAACAACAGGGATAGTTCCTTTCGATGTCCTGACTTTTATTCCTCCATCTTCAAGAAGGTATTCTGCATCCCCCGCAAGCAGCATGCTGTCAAGTTTTGTTTTCCGGAACGTCACACCAAACATCGGTGTGGCGTCTGTTGCAGTCGGGCTCTTTATCACTTTTCCGCCGCCAGATGCTTCTATCTCCTGCACCGGAAATCCTGCAGCCTCGAGACTCATGAGAATATATGACAACACCGAGGTGGTCTGCATCGTTCCGAGGTTGTAGACATCACCGTATACTCCCCGTGTGGCAAGGATGCAGTAACCGCGTACAACGTCATCGATGTGAGACCAGTCCCGGAACGCGTTCACATTGCCAATTGAGAGGGAACCGGTTTCACCGGCAGCCAGCTGTACTACCTGCCGCGCGATAACGGCGGTGACAAACATGGCCCCCCGGCCTGCGCCTTCGTGGTTAAATGTTCGTGAAACAACCCCTTTAACGCCATAACTGTGAAAATAATTCCTTGTCAGGTGGTCCCCGAAAACTTTGCTAACGGCGTAAGGGGACATCGGCCTGAGCGGGTTTGTTTCCGAGATTGGTACTTCGGGGATTTTTGGTTCCGGGAAGATGATGCCGTATTGCTTTTTCAGGTGCTCATACTGGAGCTCTGAACTTACGACCAGCCCATATTCATCTGAAGAGCCGGCAAATACAACGACGGGGTCGCTTTCCCCGATCCTGACTGCTTCAAGGAGATTATTTGTCCCAATACAATTTGTCTGCATTGTTCCAAGTGGATCGGAAAATGACTTTGCAACAGAGGACTGGGCTGCTAGGTGAAAGACTACATCGGGGTCCGCAGTTTCAATTGCATTTTTCAGGCTCCCCGGGTTACCGAGGTCGCCAATTACCATTGCCATTCCTGAGGCCCCCCGCGCACCTGTGTTTTCCCTGCGCAGGTCCCCGTTCATGGGTTTTCTTACCAGTCCGTAGACAATAGCTCCCTGGTCAAGGAGGTGGCGTGCAAGGTATGGCCCTGCAAATCCACCTGCACCTGTAATCAGTACCCGCCGATCGTTCCATCCTGTCGTCATAGTCTTGCAAGCTTCACAGAGTTACTATTAGGTTAGCCCGCGTGTGATTATTGCTTTTGTTGTTGAACTGTAATTTTCGTGACTTTCCATTCTCCGCAAAGCCCGATCAGAGAGGGTAATGATACAAGGCAGCAGATAGTTGTATGAATATACCCGGTGATCCAACGTGCTTACAAACCCTCCTGTAATGGTTGTCCACGGCCCCGAGGTCTTCGACCTCGGACATGTAAGGTGGCTGGTAGCGCATGTAAAACCGGGCAGGACTATTGTTTCCGGGGTCATGGCCCGGACGGCTGCCGAGGAGTCCGGTCTCCCCCTTGAGTTTGCGGGGCGACCCCCTTCGGTCGTCATCAAAGACCTGGATGGTCCTGTATTTCTCGCAAATTGTGGCAAGACCCCGGAGTCAGGAAATATTTTTGGCCGGATTATTGCCGGGAGACTGCTCCCGAAGGGCCTTGTCCATCTTGAATGCAGTGACCGGATGATCTATGCCTGGAACGATGCAGATCTCCAGCTGGCAGGTCATTTATCCCGTGCAACAGGTTTTCGGGTTGAACAATGTACTGCCCTTCCCGACCAGGACGGGACGGGTCTGCGGCAAATCCGGGGGTGCATTCCAGGTGAGCCAGTCTTTGTGAACGGACTGGTCATCGGTACCGCTACCGCCTCTACTGTTGTAATCAGGGGTTTCGATGGCAGGATCGAACCGGTATCAGGGTTGCGCCCGAAACTCCATGGACTTGAGAAACTTGCCCGTCTTGGACCGGTGTTCCCTGCCAGGGCGTGGTGCAAGAGCGGGGTTATCAGGCGGCAGAATACGCGTTTCCGGGAAGAGGTCCAAAGAGGGATTTCAACGGGCCGCGTGGTCCTGATAGACCATTGCGGGCATAGCCTGTACCAGGACCTTTATAGCGACGTCGCGGGGGTGCTCTCCATTGGTGACGACACTACCACGGTCTGCGGGCATATTTGTGCACACCGGGGTATCCCTGTATTTGGCATTGTCGACGGTGATGCGGACGGGGTAATAACGCAACGGTTTGCACCTGGTTCAGTGGTAGTGCTTGTACAACCTGGTTGTGACGATACGCTCGGTCGTGAAATAGCAAAAAACATATCCACGGGACCGGTCCGGTGGGAGACATGGGTGGGTGCCCAGGTGTCTGCCATCGGGGCCAGGGGTTGTATCATATACCCGAAAGGAATTCTTAAATGATCTGCGCGACCTGTAAGGGGAAAGGAATGTGCGGACTCCCCCACTGCCCGGTAATGAAACGGTTTCATGCCCAGGTCCGGACAGCCCCCCTGAAGGAGTTCACGGGGTCGTCCCCTTCACTGTTTATCGGCTCCCATGGGTACCCGGGTGTGACCGGGGGCCCCCTGCTGATCGATGATGCTGACAACCCGCCGTCCTGGGTCGCTTCAGGGCTCGGGATCGAGGATATCGTTAATCTAAGGGCCCGGACCATCAGGGGTACATCCCCGGTTGCCCCTTACCTCCCGGCCCTCCAGGAACTGGCTATTTCAAGTGTCCCTCTTGACGTGGAAGTCCGCTTTACACGCCCGGTCTCCTTTGACCTGACATTTGACGGTACGGTAGCCCCTGTCGGCCTTTCGGGAAGCCTCGAGAAAATGAAGGTGATAGACAACCCGAAAGTCCATCCATCTGTTGACCGGGTCACATCTGATACAGACCTGGCCGCCATGGGAGCATGCTCTGAACTCCACCAGTCCGGGATTGATGTATACCAGATCAGCCACCTGATGTCCGGCGGGCTCATTGGCAGGCGGAGGAGAGTCGTCCCGACGAGGTGGTCCATTACCGCTGTTGATGATTCCGTTTCGAGCACCCTGAAGCAAAGGATTGCCCGTTACACGCCAGTGGATCATATCCGTGTATTCCCGCATGATCTCTATGGTAACCGGATTGTTGTCATGTTGCTACCAGGTGACTGGCGGTACGAGATGATTGAACGGTGGGAGGCAAAGAGCCTGTGGTCAGGCGAGTCGGACAGTATCACTGTCGACCGGGAGGGGATGAAGAAGAAGGGGTATTCCCCGATCAGTGGTGCCTATTATTCTGCAAGACTTGCAGTTACCGAGTATCTTGAAGCATCAAGACAGTGTGCAAGAGTGATTGTGATCAGGAGTGTTTCAGCTGATTATTGGGCCCCGCTCGGTACCTGGGTAATCCGGGAGGCAACAAGAGCTGCCATGAAGCATCCCGGCATTACCTGTGAGACTGTTGATGAAGCTGCCAGGTTAGCGGGTCTTCTGTCCGGGTTTCCCGGGTGGGAAGGTTTCAGTACGCTCCTCCCTGAAATGCGCACACAGAGGACATTGTTTGATTTCAGGCCATGAAAAAAAGATGTTCACCTGGCAGGATACCGGGCCGGACTTGGAGACCAATGCCCCCTAACTCTTTGATTGCCGCTGGTATCGTTCCCTGATACTACTGAGTGTCTCTATCTCTGTTGTATCCTTGTCGTCCCTGATCCGGACAAACCGTGGAAAGCGCAATGCAAAACCTGCCGGGTAGTTTGGGCTTAGCTGGAGTTCCGAGTAACCAACCTCAAAGACGAGTTCAGGTTCAAAACGCACCTCTTTCCCGGACTGGGATATGATCTTGTCATGCAGGAGGTCATATGCCTCAGCGAGTTGTTCGTCAGAGAACCCGGTGGCAACTTTCGAGAGAGGGATAAGCTGCCCCTCTTCCTGGCAGGCAAGGAGAAATGTACCAAAGTAATGAGCCCGTTTTCCCTCACCCCATTCTGCGCCGACAACGGCAAGGTCAAGTGTGTCTACTTCGGGCTTGACCTTCAGCCAGTTCTTCCCCCTCATCCCCGGTGTATAGGGGGAGGCCAGGGCCTTAATCATGATCCCCTCGTGGCCTGTATCAAGTGCTGTATGGTAGAAGTCCCCGACAACAGCCGGGTCATTGCTGACCAGCTGCGGTGCGACGTGTGATATTACTGCCGTTTCCAGGTGTTTCCTCCTTTCAGACAACGGGAGGTCAATCAGGGTCTCGCCGTCGAGATACAGGATATCGAACACATTCGGGGTGAGCATCACCTCTTCCTGCATTTCAGAAATCCCGTGTTTCCTGCGGAAACGGCGGAGGACTGCCTGGAAAGGGAGTGGTTTTCCATCCTTTATTGCAATTACCTCCCCGTCGAGAATAATATCATGGGATGTTGACTCGTTGAGGATCCGAAGGACGTCAGGGAGGGCATTTGTCACATCTTCAAGTTTCCGTGAATACAATCTTGAAAGTCCGCCCTGCCGGTGAAACTGGAACCTGCTCCCGTCATATTTGTATTCTGCAGCAATCGCCCCGTTCTCCTCAATTGCTGATACGATTGACCCCTGCTGGGCGAGCATCATCTTCACCGGGCGGAATGGGGATACGTGGACCTCCCGGAGGGCAGACTCACCAGACTTTGCAAGTTGTGCCACATGCCCGAGGTCATTTAAAGCCTGGACGGCATGTTCAACAATAGAGGAATCAATCCCGAAAGCCCTGGCGACGGCCTCCCTGATATTTCCCTCTCCTACACCGATCCGCAGGTCTTCAAGCATGATCCGGGCAAGGTATCGTCCTTCGAGAGGGCTTGCATTTGCAAGGAGTTTCCGTACGACCAGCAGTTTTTCCCGTTGCGACTTCTTTCCCCCTGTACCGGCAATCTTTTCAAACTCGTGGTATACCGTTACGAGGTCGAGATCTTCTGAAAAGAAGCTGGTCTGCTCTTTTCCCGCGAGGAGGAGTTCTACGGCTTTTCCTGCCTCACCGGTCCTGTTGATTGTCTCAACGACCGAATCCTTCTTTGTACCGACGACATAGGCCACCCCTTCATAGAGGAGGTTCGGGCCAATCCCAAGTTTTTGTGGGCTCCAGTCGGGGAATATCCGGCCCATAATGAACCGCACGAATACCGGAAGTTCCTCGTCCGAAAGGGACGGGAGCCTCCGGCTGATCAGGTCGATCATTTCGAGACGGCCCGATATCCCCTCAAGTTGTTCACAGATGGCGGAAAATTCCCGGAAGAGCATGAAATGACCCCTGCTGACAAATAATTGTCACTTGTCCCGGATAAGAGTTCCCACATGAACCCGGAGGGATTATCTGGTGAAATCTTTGCCTTTTTGTGAATCCCGGCATTCTTCTAAAAATTATTATAGTCTGAAGAGTCATGGTACCCTATGGATGAAGAGTGGCAGCCGGATGCGGTTCTCGACATCAGGATTGCCCAGGTAAAGAAAGAATTATCGGATTACGTCGAGAAGAATGCGGACAAGATCGATTCGAACCTGCCGGTTTTTTACGGGCACGTTATGTCGATTATTGAAAATTCGTTCCGTGGTATCAGCGACGAGGCACACGACCGCCTGATCGATGATGTTACGATGAAAGTACTGGAAGTGAGCAAGCGCTCCGGCGAGATCGAATATGTCGAGCGTCTTTTTTCCCATGCAGTCAGGATGAGGAAACGCCAGACCGGACGGATGATTTTTGATATTATCCTTGGCTTTAAGCTGATAGACCTCGGGAAATACAACCAGGCTGCGGAGGTCCTTACAAAGTACCGGACAACTGATGCAATCATCTGTACCGCGATCTCCTACTGTTATTATGCCCTTTCTGAAGAGCACCTCAGCGAAGGGGGAGTACCTGCCCCCAGCCGCCGGCCAAGCGAAAAAGCGCTCGCTGCAAGGGAACAGATGATCGAGCTTGTACGCCTCCGCCCCCCGGTGAACCGTCTGAAGTTCCCACATGTGCTCCAGGAGCTGAAAATCAACAAGGTTTTCTGGTACATGATCAGGCTTGCTATTAACTGGTTCCCCACCGAAGTGGAATTTTTAAAAATCGGCCTTGAAAAGGCCAAGAAGGATGGCAACAAGGACATGAGGGGGGAACTCCTGAAAATCGCATCCGAGCGGTACTTCAGTGATATGTTCTTCCTCCGTGACCTGTACCATTTTAAAATTGAGAGCCGTGATGCAAGCGGGGCAACAGCGGTCGTCAGGCAGATGATGCAGCAACACCCCGATGAACTGGAACCGGTTTATTACGGGATGCAGCTCTCGATCATATCCTCGCAGAACTCTGCGTACAGCAGTTTCCGGAAGATGGCAGTCACAAAAAAGATGCCTTCAAACGTGCTCGCGCTTCTTGACTTTGAATTCGAACTTGTAGCAGGGAAAAAGACTGAAACCTATGCATGTCTTGAAGAGATCAGGAACCGGGTCCTTTCGAAAAGCCATTACCTCATCCTGATCGAGTACGCAACCGACGATGCCTTTTCTGACGTGGAAAAACGGGCAAAGGTTGCAAAGAAGGCAATCCTTGATTCGCTTGACCTCTATTGCATGAAAATACTGAAAATGAAGGCCGACTAATACATTTCAACCCAGTATCCTTGTTCCCGGCACCTGGGTTTTCAGAGTGTTATTTCTTCTGACCAGCAGGGAGTCGGGCCTATTTCTGATGCGACAGTCAGCCTGGTATCGTTTCTGAACAGTCCGAGGCCGGATTGTCCGGTTTTCAAGGCAATATCAGGTGTATTATTCACTTCACTCAGGTGCGCTAGCCGGATGTGGGCCATGTCCCTGCCAGACTCCCGGATAAAGTCTTCTGCATCAGCATTCGAAAGGTGCCCGTTTTTTGACCTGATCCTCCGTTTCAGCATTTCCGGGTAGGGGCCAGTCCTGAGCATTTCAAGGCAGTGGTTACTCTCGAGAACGATTGCATCCGAACGTATCAGGTATGCCTTTATCCGGTCCGTGATAATCCCGGTATCGGTGCAGAAACCGAGTCTTGAACTGCCGGATGTGACCAGGTAACCGCATGGTTCCCTTGCATCGTGAGACGTGGGAAATGCCTCGATAATAAATTCGTCCATTTTAAACGGTTCATGGTAACGAAGTGCCGTGTAGCTTACCGGGTTTCTTTCAGGGATGTTTCTCGTCAGGAACTCAAAAAGTGTCCCTTCGGTTGCATACACCGGGACATGCAGCCGCCTTGCCAGCGGTGCAAGCCCCTTCATGTGGTCGCCATGTTCGTGGGTCACAAAGATTGCCCTGATCAGGCCCTGGTCCCCGCCTGCTTCGTTAAGCCTCCGCAGGGTCTCTTTGATTGACAGCCCTGCATCGATGAGAATGGCGCCGCTCTCACCTTCGATGTACGTACAATTCCCCTTGCTACCGCTCGCGAGAGTGATACACCGCATACCGGATAATCTTCGTTGCCAGGCCCATTAATAGGATAGGATTGGTACAGGCAGGGCGGCCTGTGCAGAATTGTGACCTCCCGACCGGTTCTTTAAAAACGGAGGTAGAGAATTCCAAAGGGAATTACCAGCCGAGGAACAGGGTCTTTGTACGGGAATATTCCTGTAATGCCCTGTAACCATTTTCCCGTCCGATCCCGCTTTCCTTGGTTCCACCAAACGGTATTTCGGGTGGGACGGTGAGGTGACGGTTGACCCAGATGATGCCGGCATGTACCTCATGGTAGACCCGCTTCACGGTTGCAAGGTCATTTGTCCATATCGAGGCGCCAAGCCCATAGGGGCTCCTGTTTGCCTCCCTAATTGCAGCATCGAGGTCCGGAATGACCATAAGAGGGAGTACCGGGCCGAAGATCTCCCCGGTTAAAAGGGCAGACCCCTCTGCAACATCCCTGACCAGTGTTGGTTCAAAGAAATACCCGTTATTGTAACCATCTCCTTTTAATGGACTACCGCCGGTGAGGATGGTCCCTTCACGGTTTTCCTTAACCGATCTCATTATTTCTGACAGTGTATCATACTGCTGTCGGTTGTTCACCGGTCCCATATCAACCTTGGGATCAAGCCCGTTCCCAACTTTCAGGGATTCAACCCGGACTTTTAAAAGGCTGATGAATGATTCGGCACTATCCCTGTGTACAAACAATCTCTTTACCGCTGTGCATGTCTGTCCCGCATTGTAAAACCGCCCCCGTATCGCCCCGTCCACTGCTTTCCGGATATCTGCATCATTCATTACGATCATCGCGTCTGATCCGCCAAGTTCCAGAATTACTTCCTTGTTACGGGAACCTGCAAGTTCCCTGACCCGACACCCGGTCGCACAGCTGCCGGTGAACGATACCTTTTGTACGGACGGATGGGTAACAATTGCCTCCCCTGCAGAACCCCCGCTTCCCGTGACAATATTGAGTACCCCGGGAGGGAGACCTGCTTCTTCGAGGATTGCGGAAATCGAGAGGGCCGTTAGTGGTGCTGTGGACGATGGTTTCATGACTATCGTATTTCCGGCGAGTAATGCCGGGGCAACCTTCCAGCCCATTATTATAACCGGCATGTTCCAGGGGATGATGGCGCCACACACACCCAGGGGCTCGTGGAATACCATGCAGTCTCCCTGGCTGCCAAGGTGAATCGCCTCCCCTGCAGGCTGCGAGGAGAGCCCGGCGTAAAATTCAAGGACATTACAAAATCCCCGGACCTCATCGATGGCCTCGCGAAGTGGTTTTCCCTGTTCAATCGTAAGGAGCCGCCCGAGTTCCTTATGCCTGTCCCGTACCTGAGCAGCTGCATGGAAAAGGAGAAGTCCCCGTTCCCGCCCTGTTTTCCCTGACCACTTCGGAAACGCCGATTCTGCAGATTCCACTGCATTTTTTACATCTTCAGGGGTCCCATCCGGGACCCTGTCGATTGTCTCCCCGGTTGCCGGATTTTTTACGTCCTTCCATCCGGCACCTGCTGAAGGGACTTCCGCTCCATTGATACGCATGTGCATTTCAGAGACACCCCGCTGCCGATTACATCAATGTACTTTTACCTGGCATACTATTGGTCAGGTGATAATCACAGTTCAAATGAATTATTCGCATGATATCACTGCAGCTGCCAGTTTGACGTAATAACAATGTGATACTATTATACCCGTCTCTCAACCGGCATAATAGTATTACTCATACGTGATCTGGAAAATATGAAAAAATAATGAACTGAGTGTTTGTTACCTGATTTACAGGCATAAAGCGGTGATATTACCCTGGGCCCAAGGTCAGTCAATCCCACTGAGCGTCGCTCCGAGTGGTGTCACATTCTCCTTTAATTCACGGCAAATCTGTGAAATTGCGACAATTCCCTGCCTGTAACCGGAAGATATAGCGGTAATATATATCTCTTCAGGACCCGGCGGGATCAACCTGTTCCTTACCACTACCGATGCGAGGACGCGATTTTCGGCAATAATTCGCTCCCTGTCGATATTCCCGGTTATTTCAACAAGTTGTTCGTGCTTCCTGTCTTCAATTCCTCCCGCAAAACAGATTCCCACGGTTAATGACAGAACGACACCACGATTATCACCCGCATTTTTTTCCGATTCCCGGGGTCCTGCTTTGTATCCCTGGCAGGTTTTGTAATCCTTATCACATTGCATACAGTCCGGAGGGACTGAGCTATATTCCGACCATTCAGCCTTTATTTTTCGTTCCTGGTCGCATTTAGTATGGACTTCCGGGAAAATCCGGAGATTACGAATGACCTGTTCAATCGTGGGATCTTTCATCAGTGGGTCCGGAACCGGAAGGTTACCAAATACAATACCGGGAATTTCTATTGATTTAAAACCCTCAATGATTGCGAAGTCCATACCGAAGTCTGCCAGCCGGTAAAGGGCATGAAGCAGGTCCGGGTCACGGAGGAGGATAACAGATTTTTCATTGTCAATACCTTCGGAACAATTCACTCCTGATTCAAAGAACAGGGTAGTATCCTTTCCTTCCGGAACCTCGTACCTGTGGTGCCCGAGATGCTTGATCGTCGCAACAGTACCAATTTTTTGTAATTCAATAACCAGCCTGGTAATGAATGTTGTTTTACCTGAACCGGAATGACCGACAATATGCAGCACTTTCAATCAGGATCCGCTCCTCTGTTTTCCTTTATTAATGATTACACCCTGAAAGTAAAAAACCACAGGACAGAGACAAACGGTCAGATTATATCCGGCGCATGGAATTGCAAATGAATCGTGAATCATGGAATCCACGACTATCCGTATTCCGGCTGATTTCTATCGTTAACGCACCGGGCCAGGTCTTAATCAACTGGTACTCCAACTGATACTTCAATTGGTTTTACAATTGGTTTACATTTGCAAAATGTTAAATGAAAACATTCATATCACGTCATCCTATAATTTTACCGATTGTACTATGACCAAGAATTCACACTATTTACTGATCGTTGCACTGATGGTGTTGCTCGTTGCCGCGGCAGGATTTGCCGGTTGTACCGGTACCACACCAGCTACCCAGCAGGTTACCCCTGTTGCAACTGTGACCACATCCCAGCCGGTAAGCACACCAGCCGCTACACCGGTTTTTACTGCTGTAGCAACCCCGGTAAAGCCATCAGGGCCACCACAGACCCTGCTGATCGCCACAACAACAAGCCTCTATGATACGGGACTCCTTGACTATCTCCAGCCGATGTTTGAACAGCAGTATGGAACGAAGCTGAAGATCACCTCGCAGGGGACCGGAAAGGCAATAGAACTCGCAAAACGTGGTGATGCTGACATCCTTCTCGTCCATGACCCGGCTAGCGAAATGCAGTTCATGGAGAATGGCACTGGGCTGAACCGCCGGACATTTGCCGACAATTACTTCGTGATCGTCGGACCTGCAAGTGACCCCGCAGGTATCAAGGGAATGACTCCTGAAGAGGCATTCAAGAAGATCCTGGCCGAAGGTAAGAAAGGGACACCGGGTGTTTCATTTGTCTCAAGAGGTGACGGGTCCGGAACTCATTCAGCCGAAAAGAGGATCTGGTCTAATGCGAAGTATAACTATGCAAAGGATGTCCAGAAATCAGGAAGTTGGTATATAGAGGCCGGCAAGGGCATGGGAGAAACGCTCCAGATGGCCAGCGAGAAAGGAGCATATACACTCACTGACGAAGGGACCTACCTCGCCTACAAGGGAAAACTGAAACTTGATCCGATTGTTTCACAGGGTGATTCTCTCTTAAATGTCTACAGCGTCATGACAGTATACAACCCGAAACAGCCGGTTGAAAAGATCAAGGCTTCCAACGACTTCGTTAACTTCCTGATAGCACCTGACACCCAGGCAGCAATTGCAGCCTATGGGAAGGATAAGTACGGCAAGGGCCTCTTTACCCCGATTACTGCAGGAGTGCCGAAAGGAATACCCGCCACTATCCCGGTAGATTACACAACGCCTGCTGTTGCAACGAAACC
>JALOPT010000150.1 GCA_025453715.1 Methanoregulaceae archaeon
CCAACCCGAACATCAGGTTCGTGCTCCTCTGCGGTACAGAAGTGAAAGGTCACCTGTCCGGACAGACCCTCGTGGCTCTCCACAAGGGCGGGGTTAAGGAAGGCAGGGTTGTCGGTGCTGAAGGTGCTATTCCCTTCATCGAGAACTTAAACGATGCCGCTATCAAGCGTTTCCAGGAGCAGGTCGAGTTCGTCAATATCATGGAGTCCGAGGACGCCGGGGCCATCAAGGCCAAGATCGCCGAACTCAAAGGCCGTGACCCGGGCGCATTCGCCGCAGACCCGATGATTGTCGAGGTTAAGGAAGCAGCAGGCGGTGCAGAAGTCGCTGCTGCTGGCGTTAACCCACAATTCCTTGAGATCGAGAAGAGGCTCGACAAGATTGAGAAGAAAATCGAGTTTACCGATGCCGAAATTGCCCAGCGCGTGGGCAGGAAAATCGGTCGCGATATAGGTATACTCTACGGACTGGTCGCAGGACTCATGGTATTTGTCATGTTGTTAGTACTGCTGCCAAAGTTGAATGTATTGTTGTAAGGGAGGTCGATAAAAAATGTTCAGATTCGAAAAAGAACAGAAAGTCTGGGATTTCAACGGCACCAAAATTGGTGGCCAGCCGGGAGAATATCCGACTGTACTGGGTGCATCCATCTTCTACAACAAGCACGAAGTCGTGCTTGATGACCACAAAGGCACCATTGATAAGGAAAAAGCTGAAGCACTCTGGAACCGCTGTCAGGAACTCTCTGACATGACCGGTATCCGGCACTTCATACAGATCATCGCAGAATATGGCGAGGCATTCGAGAGTTACTTCAGCTGGTTTGACAGCATCGACAACAAGACTGCATTCCTGATGGACTCATCGGCGCCTGCCGCACTGATTCACGCGTGCAAATACGTGACTGAAGTAGGGCTTGCAGACCGTGCGATCTACAACTCGATCAACGGCTCAATCCTTCCGGAGAGCATCGAGGCACTCAAGAACAGTGACGTCAATGCAGCAATCGTGCTCGCATTCAACCCCGGTGACCCGTCTGTTGCCGGCAGGGAGAAAGTGCTCGTAGAGGGTGGAGTCGCAGGGCAGGCCAAAGGTATGCTCCAGATTGCAGAAGAGTGTGGTATTACCCGCCCGATTCTCGACACTGCAGCAACCCCGCTCGGACTTGGTTCCGGTGGTGCATACCGTGAGATCCTTGCCTGTAAGGCAATCCACGGCTACCCGACCGGTGGTGCATACCACAACATGACCGTATCATGGACCTGGCTCAAACGCTGGAAAGGTTCAAAGAAGAACCCGTCCCAGCTAGCACAGTCCCTGAAAGGCAAGGATGCATACACATCCCAGCTCTTCCACCACTACCAGGGTGGCATGGATGGTGTAATCCAGGCTGCATGGTCAGCACCTGATATCGGCTGTAATATGATTGCAAGCACACTCGGTGCCGACTTAATCATGTACGGACCTATCGAGAATTGTGAGGCAATGATGACGGCACAGGCCTACACGGACATTGCAGTCCTTGAGGCAACCCGCCAGCTCGGCATCGATGTCAAGGCAGAAGATCACCCGATCTTCAGACTCATCTAATATTTTTTTGTTTCTTTCCTGAAACGGGGTAATCTATTCCGGCTTTTTCCCGGTTTTTAGTCCCATCATGCTATAACCTCACAGCACTAATGATAGTATATCACAGAAACATGGAGGCTCTGTCAGCCACCATCAACTGGATGGATGGTAAAAAACAAAGGGTCTCCTGTTCGTACAGGTCATACCGTGAGACTACAACCAGTTCATACACAATGACGAAGGAATCCTTAATCCCAACTATTATCGGATCGCGAAGTGGCTATGCAATCCGGTTCACGTGCCCATCCTGCAAGAATGAAAATTCAATTCTTTACAACATGCCAAAGCCGTATTACAAAGAGACCCGCGAGGCAAACTGTAAACGGTGCCGGACACGTTATACCATTTATGTCCCTGACGAAAATTCCAGAAATATTCTGAACCAGGTATAACGATACATTTGTAAAATGCGGTCCTGGGCCCGTTATTTCCCGAATTCTTTTTTTCCAGTTTTGAAAACCTATCCAATTATGCTTGTGGATCAGATTATTCCAATATTTAATCACACTCCCGGGGTTCGGCCCCTCCACTGTGGCGAACCCGGTGGGGATATGGAATAATCTCAAAATCTCTCAAAGTTTCTTGAATCTTTAAATTGGACAGTCTCAATGAATATCTTACCGGGGCAGGAAGGGTGAAAACCCTTCCTGTCAACGAATTCCTTTAATTTAAAGTATACAGGATTTTAACGGAGATATTTTTTATTATTGTTCCGATAGCATGGAGTCCGGTCAGTTAATTGTACTGTTATCTTCTTCCAACAGGTTCTTTAATCCTGATAACCTCGTGATCAGTATGGAAATGGATCTTACCGGTACCACGGTACCAGCCAGAATCCGCCAGATGTCACGGGAAGAGGCGGATATTGCCATTGAGTGGGCTAACCAGGAAGGGTGGAACCCCGGGTTGCATGATGCCGATGCATTTTACAAGACTGACCCCGGGGGATTTTTTTCAATCGATAGCGGGGGTAAGATGATCGGCAGCGTTTCCCTTGTCAGGTACGATGAAAGTTTCATGTTCGGCGGGTTGTATATTATCGACCCTGATTTAAGGGGCAAAGGTATAGGCAGGGCCGTACTTGATTTTGTGAATAATTACACGAAAGACTTCAATTTCGGCATTGACGGGGTCTACGCGATGCAACAGGTCTACGAACGTCACGGCTTTAAATTTGCGTACCGTAATATCAGGTTCGAAGGTACGGGGTCGGGTTCTGTTGATACGTCACTCACCCCGTTACGACAGGTACCATTTCCCCGGATCCTTGCCTATGACAGCATGTTCTTCCCGTCTGTCCGCGAGGCATTCCTGAAGCATTTCCTGTACCAGCAGGATTGTAGCGGGTTTGCAAGTGTTGATAATGGTTCGATGAACGGGTATGGCTTTATCAGGAAATGTTTCAACGGGTATAAAATCGGGCCTCTTTTTGCCGAAAGCCCCCTGATAGCAGAGAAGATTTTCTCGGCCCTGTCCTCGGTTGCCACTGGAATGCCGGTCTTCCTCGATGTACCTGAACCAAATACTGCCGGTGTTGCCCTGGCAAAGGGACATGCTATGACAGAGGTTTTTGGAACCGCACGGATGTATACAAAAAAAATTCCCAGGTTACCCGTTGATAAGATATTTGGTGTGACCACATTTGAACTCGGGTAGCAGCCCTGCGATGTGTAAATCCGGCTAGCGGCGACGAAAAAAAATGAATGCGGTTTATCCCGCTCAAATGTTGAGCGGTTCAAACCCGTTTGTCCCTACCGGGCCAAATTCTTTTTTAATCTTCGGATCCAGGTTGCAGACGGGGCAACGATAACCATCGGGGAGTTTCGAAAACGGAGTACCAGCTTTAATTCCCCTGTGGGGCTCACCACGGTTCTGGTCATATACGTACCCGCATATACTGCAGACAAATTTTGTCGGTACCCACTCATCGAACCCCCACTTCCCGATCTTTCCTTTCCCTTCCATACCACAGATTGGGCATATATAGGTCTCTGGCAGGTCTTCGAAGGGTGTCCCGGCCGGGATCCCGTTATGCGGCTCTCCCCGAAGCGGGGAGTATACATAGCCGCACAGTTTACATTTATACCGAATTGCTTCCGCCATGGTTATAACACCACCATTTGCAAGCCCATTCCCTTCATGAATAAGCCTGATACATAGAGATGGTACCTGGACCACATAAATGTAAAGGATGTGGTAATTATCGGGTATCTACCTGACTGTATGAACAATTGCAGGCTTCAATAGGATAATTACCTTCCAGATGCCATTGTGGTTCGTTAACCAGTGTGTGGACCCAGGAAGAGGGGGACTTGAGTGGTATTACGGATGGATTATAAAAGGGCAATCTTATTGATTCTCATTATTGCAGTGGCTATTGTATATATCGCTGATATTACAGGAATGTTTACAAAAACCGGACTTCCGGAGGCAAATACCAGCAGGGTGCTTGCGGCCGCCGAGGTCCGGAATTACCAGGGTGAGAAACTCTCATCCGTCACGGATTTCCGCGAAAACTCGATTAAGGGCCCACAGCAGGTGAATATGAGTAATTACAGGCTGGAAATAAGGGGGTTGGTCACAACACCACAGAGCCTGACCTATGAAGAAGTTAGGGCTTTTCCAGGTTACCAGAAGGTCGTGACCCTGTATTGTGTGGAGGGCTGGGACGCCAACATTCTTTGGGAAGGCACCAAGGTAAGTGATCTTCTTAAAACGGCAGGTGTACTTCCGGAGGCAAATACCGTGATATTCACTGCATATGATGGATATTCAACGTCGCTGCCTCTTGAGTATATCGAAAAGAATGATATCCTGCTCGCGTATGGAATGAATAACGTGACACTCCCGGAAGACAGGGGGTACCCGTTCCAGCTGGTCGCAGAAGACAAATGGGGTTACAAATGGATTAAATGGGTAACAAAAAT
>JALOPT010000020.1 GCA_025453715.1 Methanoregulaceae archaeon
ACCTGCGCCCCATGCGGTCAGCCAGGACCTTGTGCCATTAAAGACCAGTCGGTCCATATTTTCAGGCTCGGGACTCCGGGTTTGACTCCCGGTCAGAGACCCTGAATGGTTTGTTCGACCAGGACAACCCGGGCCTTTACAGGCCCCAGCGATTCAGATGCTAAATAATTATACCTTTTTTTATCAATCAAAAATCATTTGTCTGTTATTTAAAAAACGGGTTTTTATGGAGACGATATGATTTTCTTTTCCAATCCTGCGGTAATCAGATCTGTAATCCGGGACTATATAGTGGCCTGGTTAGTCGATGATGTTTGATTTAAACCGTAATACGTGGTTGAACTCTGGTGAACGAGATTTTTCCCCTTGTCAGAAATCAGCATGATCATCGTGTAGTTTCCGTTATCAGACATTTTCATGGCAATTTCAATCGGGTTGTCGGGAGAAACCGAGGCAAAGGTTTTTTGATCGTTGAAGAGTACTTTAGAATCTTTTTGCGCCTGGTACGTGGCAGTAACGGGACTGGATATTGTACCAGCCGGCACATAGCGGAAGGTCAGGTACGCGTCATCTACTGCAGTTTCTACACTGAACGAAAGTTTTGCTGCATCTGTCTGCCCGGTCTGCTTTGAATCGGGAAACATCATGCCATTCAGGTAGAACAGCCCGAACAAGAATATGATGATAATCGCAACAATACCGATAAAGATTGCATTTTGTTTTTCCATGGAGATGCTCCTTGAATTTTATCGTACGTTTATGCCGGATGATTAAAAGAATTAACGGGTTTCACTCACTTTTTCGATATACCAGCCGGGTTTATCCCGGAGCGAACACCGGAAAAAGTGTGAAAAATCATACACGTTGCGAAAGAGGTCCTGGTTACCCCCCGCCCTCATGGATTTATGTAAGAGAGCGCCTAACCATCTGGTACCAGACAGTCGATAATCACCAGGGGATTTAGCTCCCGGGGAATTTTTCGTAAAACCCAATCATTCAGGTGAGACACAGGCCATGAGTATGAACATCCGCATTCCAAGGATCCTGATTGCAGGGACTCATAGCGGATGTGGCAAAACAACCATTTCCCGTGGCCTGATGCAGGCCTTTACCTCCCAGGGGCTCGTGGTCCAGCCCTTTAAAGTTGGCCCGGATTTCATCGATCCCACACACCATACTTCGATCTGCGGGAGGGCTTCGAGGAACCTTGACCCGTTCATGATGGGGGAAGACAGGGTCAGGGAGACATTTGTTAAGGCGTCCAGGGGCGCGGATATTGCGGTCATTGAAGGCGTCATGGGTATGTTCGACGGGCTTGACGGGACACTGGAGGCAAGTTCAGCCCATGTTGCAGATCTCCTCGGTACACCAGTCCTCCTGGTAGTAGACGTGAAAGGGATGTCACGAAGCGCCCATGCAATTATCAGAGGATTTGCCGGTTACCCGGGGGGCGAACGGATAGCCGGCGTGATTTTCAACCGTTTAGGTAGTGGACGCCACAGGTCTCTGATAGAACGGTCAGTTGACGGGAAGGTGCTCGGATGGGTGAAAAGGAGACCGGGACTCGAAGTAAAGAGCCGGCACCTCGGGCTGGTCATGGCATCCGAGCTCGGGAATGACACGGCTGCCGGGGATGCAGTCAGGGAGGACTGTGATACCGGGGCAATTCTTGAGATTGCCCGTAAAACGGACCCTTTACCATATACGGAAGAGTTGCCGGACGAGACCGGTGAACGGCCAGTCATCGGGGTCGCCCGTGATGAGGCCTTTTGTTTTTATTACCAGGACAACCTTGACCTCCTGGCAGCTTCCGGTGCGGACCTTGTGTTTTTCAGCCCGATACATGACCCTCTCCCGAAAACAGATGCACTCTACCTCGGAGGTGGATACCCGGAACTGCATGCGGGGGCCCTTGAATCATCGGCCACTACGAACGCGGTTGCAGCGGCTGCTGACCGGGGAATGCCGGTTTATGCCGAATGTGGGGGACTGCTCTTTCTCTCCCGGGGAATATATTCAGACCGTGAGTACCGGATGGCAGGTGTCCTCCCCGCGTGCGCGGAGATGACCGGAACTGTCCAGGCACTTGGGTACTCTGACGGCAGGGCCAGCGGAAAGAATTCCTATATCAGGCCTGGAATGAAAATAAAAGGCCATGAATTTCATTATTCCCGCATTGAATGCATGCCTGGAGCAAGGTTCGTAATTGATCTTTCGCGTGGCAAAGGGATTTCCGGGGGCAGGGACGGGTTGTCAGAACATGAAACAACCGGGAGTTATACCCACAGCTACTTCAGCACGGAATTTTCACGTGCATTTGTCAACGCAGCCCGCATATTTAAGAGGCAATAGAAACACGAATGGACGACGAAGGGATATAACACTTCAGGTCATATAGTCACCAGTAGGAAGATGGTTTTTCTCATGCGGAGTGATGAGGTTAAATCAGGGTACCGGCGGGCGCCAAACCGTTCGCTTCTCAGGTCACTCGGAGTTACTGACCGGGAGATGGGGCTTCCCTTCATAGGTATCGCCAATGCGTACAACACGATTGTCCCCGGGCATGTCCACCTCCGGACGCTTACCGATAAGGTCAAAGAGGGGATTATTGCAGCGGGGGGAGTACCCTTCGAGTTCGGCGTTATCGGGATCTGTGACGGCATAGCGATGGGGCATGAGGGGATGCGGTATTCTCTCCCTTCGAGAGAAAATATTGCGGACTCAATTGAGCTGATGACAGAAGCCCACCGGTTTGACGGGATTGTCTGCGTCGGCACCTGTGATAAAATCGTACCGGGGATGCTGATGGCAGCAGCACGTTGCAATATCCCGTCAATTGTGTTAACCGGAGGACCTATGCTCTCCGGTTACCTTGCCGGGAAGGAACTTTCCCTTATTGATATTTTTGAAGGCGTGGGAAAGGTGGCAGCAGGTGCAATGAGCGAAACTGCCCTGCAGGAACTCGAATGTTGTGCAATGCCTGGCTGCGGGAGCTGCCAGGGACTTTACACGGCAAATACCATGGCCTGCATGACCGAGGCAATGGGAATGTCGCTCCCGGGGACCGCGGCAATCCCGGCGGTTGATGCTGCAAAACTCAGGATAGCCCGTGAAAGCGGAGAACGGGTCATTGACCTCGTAAGAGGGAATATCCTCCCCCGGGACATTATCACCTCCGAAAGCCTTTCAAATGCAATCAGGGTCGATATGGCCCTTGGGGGCTCAACCAATACAGTCCTTCACCTGATGGCAATCGCCCTTGAAGCAGGAGTACCCCTTGATCTCGACATGTTCAACGTTATCGGTGAGAAAACCCCTCATATCTGTCATATGCAGCCAAGCGGACCTCATTCGATGCAGACACTGTACCGGGCAGGTGGCATCCCGGCGGTTTTTAAAGAACTTTTACCATTGCTTGCCGATGTCCCGACGGTCTCCGGAATGAGCGTCCGTCAGATCGCAAATGCGGCAGTTGTCCGTGATTCAAATATTATTAAGGGCATAAATTCGCCTGTAAGCCCTGCAGGGGGCCTGAAAATTCTGAAAGGGTCACTGGCCCCTGACGGGGCCGTGGTAAAATGTGCAGCAGTCCCAAAGGAGATGTGGGTCCACCAGGGTCCGGCAAGGGTATTTGATGGAGAAACAGCAGCGATGAAGGCGATACTTGCAAGGGAGGTCAAAGAGGGGGACGTCGTCGTTATCCGGTACGAGGGGCCCCGTGGTGCACCGGGGATGCCCGAGATGCTATCCCCGACATCAGCACTGATGGGCCTTGGATACAGCCGGGTCGCGCTGATCACAGATGGTCGTTTTTCAGGAGGGACCAGGGGACCGTGTATCGGCCATATCGCACCTGAAGCAGCGATCGGAGGGCCGATCGCCCTGGTGAGAGATGGTGATACGATCGCCATTGACCTCTTTAAGAAGACAATTGACCTCAATGTACCGGTTGTTGAACTGGGTGACAGGAAAAACACATGGAAACCACTGCAAAAACTATTGACGGGAGTGCTATCCCGGTATGCCGCAATAGTCGGCCAGGCAAATCACGGTGCGGTTTTGAAACCATGAGCAGGTACGGAGTCTGCCGGGGACCATAAAACCAGTATTTTTATGTTTCCTGATAAAATTCTAAATGTATAAGCCAGATAGGGGGTTCTTCTATGTCTGATTCACCCACGATTTATTGCAGCGTCGTCTGCTCCCACTGCGAAGGAGAAGGTTGCACGTATTGTAACAAGACCGGCCACGTGCTTGTAAAAGAACCTGCCTGCAGGTGCAAGGCCTGTGAAGGTGCAGGGTGCATTTACTGCGGTTTTACAGGATGGGCGGGGCTGAAAGGAAAATATGATTAATCCAATTTCAAAAGGATACCAGTGAATCCCTGAATGGACTTCGTACCGGTACTTGGCTATGTTGCAGGGTTCTGCACAACAGTTGCATTTCTCCCCCAGGTTTACCGGGCATGGAAGACGAAGTCATGCAAGGACCTCTCCCCCGGTATGCTTATTTTATTTGCTGTCGGAATCTTTCTCTGGCTCATTTTCGGTATCCTGATACAGGAATTACCCATTATTATCGCAAACGGGGTGACCTTTTTCCTGGTACTTCTGATCGTAGTCCTCAAGTTCAGGTTCGATTAGCCGGGCCTGGAACCTGCAATATAAAAGTCAGGATTTATTATTGTTCCCATTATCGGAGGAATTGGTTACCATGTCCATACAGGCAGTAACGTTCACCCGTCACCGATATTCTTTCGGGTTCACTTTTGTATTCAGCAAGGGAGAACCAATGCGCCCGTTTCCCGGATAATCCGGTTATTTTTACCAATGTACCAACCCTATGCCGGGAAAACAGCCTTATTTATAGCATATATTTTTTACCCACCGGATAACCGGCTTTATCAAAAAGTGCCTCAAAAACAGGACGGTATCGTGATGAAAGGAGAAAGAGGGAAGAGTTAATACTGCTGGTACATCAGGCAGCCGGCGATAATATCATGCAGGCCCTGCTTCTGGCGGGTGAACGCGATAATGATGAACCCGATAAAGAAGGTGATGACAGAGAGCACTTTTGCGAAAAAGCGCAGTGTAGACCGCGAGAACGTGATGCGGTTTCCGTGCAGGTCGGTCACCGCGATCCGAACAGCAATTTTCCCAAGAGTGGCCTGGTTTTTCGAGCTCTCCAGAATTGCGTAATAAAGCCAGGGTACCAGGATGAGCAGGACCGTTATCGCATAAATGACCTGGGTTGGCACCATAGTATACACTACCTCGCCATACCGGTCGGTCATAGGGTAACCGCGCAGGAACTGGTAAATCATCCGTACGCCTTCACTGAGCCCTGTGAGCCCCATGATGAATATATCAAGGACCAGGATGAAGACGAGATCAATGATCCACGCAAGGAACCGTTGTCCAAACCCTGCGTAATTCTCGGTGCAAATCCCAGAAGACTTCTTTTTAATAAGAAGCTTTGGTGCCGGTGCCGGTGGCGCGGCTCTTACTTCCGCCCCGCACCACTGGCAGTATTTGCCGGAATCGTCGGTCTTTTTACCGCACTTCGAACAAAACATTACTCTTTCTCCTGCTTTACGTAAAACATTGTCAATCTTGTTCTTGAATGTATCGAATGGTTTTTATGTTTCCGGCAGTCTTCCCACCAGGTATACCCTGAATCAGCCGGCAGAGGTTACCAGATGGTGGCCCCCTGATCAAAAAACCTATACTCCCCGGTATCACTTCTAAGAACAGCGAGATCATGAAAACAATACCTCTGTTCGCCATTATTGTGGCCTGCATCATCCTCCTTCTGTGCTCCGGCTGTCTCAGCCAGCAATCAGCACAATCACCGGTGACGCAGGTAATAACCACCCGGTCAACCCCTGCTGCAACCGAAACCGTTCCAACCGCAACCATGACGGTACTGACTTCGACTACCATACCGGTAACCACGCAAAAAACGGTGGTGGACGACCTTCCACAGGAAGTGACCATCCTGCCGCCCGATTATGCGATTGATATTGGCATTGATAAAGACCGTGTCTATAACACGATAACCGTGACATTTACCGGAGGCCGTGGGCAGGTCCTCGTGAAGAATATCCTTGTCAGGGTGACTTCTTCCGATGGAACGGTGGAGCAGAAAAACTTCCCCATCGGGAACCAGGTCTCGATCGGGTCATCCGTTGATTTGAAAGGTTCACGCGGGTCAGACAGGGTTGAGGTCTTTGCAACACTGGGTGGCATCACATACAAGGTAAAAGATGAAAATATGACCTATACATACTATTAACGTGCCAGGTTCCCGATACCGGGATTATTAAGGACACCTGCATTTTTTATTTTGGTTAACATTATTCTGGCACCCCTTCTATCGTGGGGACTGGTTAACCCGGAGGGACGTTGCCGCATAACGGTTCGTTAGTACTGAAAGGACCATGACGACGGCAATGATCAGGCCTAAAACAAGCCATTGTTCTGTCCCTGCCGACCCCGTCGAAAGCTTTGCAATCAGGTTCATGGGATTCTCGGGCAATGCCAATGAAAACAACATCAGGACAACAATAGCAGTCGAATAGACAAACTGGGCTGCAGTCCGTTCGCGGTAATATAATGCCGTTACCGATGCAACGAGGATCAGTACCATGGCGACCAGGGTTACATAGGCAAGGATCTGGGGTGCATTTACTATCACGATCCCGTTAAGCATCAGGAGGAAAAGCCAGATCCCTGCCTGTATTGGTACGATAACAACTGCGGCTGCAACTTTCCCCCAGAATATTTCGTTTGACCTGATCGGTGTTGACAACAGCGTTTCAAGGGTATTGTTCTGGTACTCCTCGGTGATCAGGTCAATAACAAGGGCTGATGAAATGATTGCAGGCATAATGACGAGAAGCGGGATCAGGAGCCCGTAGACAAATTCGTAGAAGTCACTTCCCCCGTTACTTTTAGGGATGTCAAGAGGTATGGGTTCCTCGTCAATCCTATCCGCCCTTACCTCCCGGAGTTCCCCTTCGTACTTCACTAACTGTTCCTTCAGCTTGACGTCCACTACGGCCGCCTGTAGGTCGTTTTTTATGGTATACAGGGTGATCTTGACCGGGTCTATGGCATCAGGTTTTGTATCCGGTACATACACCACTGCAGCGAGTTTCCGCTCTTTCAGGGACTGGAGCGCAGGTGCGAGTTCCATATCATATACCCTCAAAGCAGGGTCCGATGCCAGCAGTTCCCGGAGATCTGATTCATTACCGCTATATGCGATACCGTACCTTGTTGTGGAATATTTGGATAGCGCGGACGGGTCATACATCGAGGTCAGCCCGACCATCAGGAATGATGAGAACAGCGCGATAAAGAGCTGGAGCAGGATAGCGAGCAGGATCGTCCGCTCATGCCCGAGCCCTTTTAAGTCTTTTTTCATTATCAGACCGATATTTTTTGCTTTCAGGATAACCACCCGAGGATTATATACATATTATACAGGCAGTGGAGGGCAACTGCTGCAAGAAGCCCTATTCCATACCCAAGATCTCCCCCTTTCTTGACAGACGCAGCGATAATCAGGACACCGGAAAAATGGAGGAGGAGCGGCATCCATAATACCCCGAGACTGGTGAAAATAATGCTCCCGAAAACCGATTCCGTGATCTGCGAGAGTGTAACAAACAGCAGGAGCTTCTCTCCAAAAAGAAAACCAAGTGCCGTTGCAAATGCTGCCCCCACTATCACCGGCCACGTAAAAAACCCGGGGGCATTCCTGATCATGGAATAGATACCAAGCGATTTCGCAATCTCTTCGACAAAGGCCGCCCCGATAAGGAGAAGTACCAGGGAGAGCGGCATCGGGAGGTTGAAGAACAGAACCAGCAGCATCAGCTGTACCATGAACACGAATGGGATCAGGAAGGCGTTAAAAAGGAAAAGGGAGAGATATGGCCTTTTAAAAGAAAGAGTGGACGCAATGAAATCACTGATCTTTGCAAACAGTTCAGACTGTGAAAAGAGCCGTTCTTCCCTGAAATTCACGACACCGATGTATAGTAGCACAACCGCAGAAAGCCAGAACAGGGAGGTTGAATACAGGTAGTCAGTTGCCGTAATAGCCGTTCCCTGCAGGGTTAGGACGATTAATGTAAGCGGGGATATCATGCTTACAATGTGGATATTTGCAAAAATGCTTGGGAAGAAGAGGTAGGACGTCGCAATGGTCGAGAAAAATATCGAGATGAATGAGAGCTCCTTGAAACTTCTTGATATCATACCAATCAGGAGTGCAACTGCGAGGAAAAAGAGGATTACAGGGATTAACGGGAGCACGATGAGGGGCGATGCCTTAATCCAGAGCGTAAGTAACGCTGAAATCCCGACCATTCCTGCAAGATACGGGAGTGCCTTGCCAAGGATAATCGCTGAAGGCCTGGCAGGAGTTGAGAGAAGGAGCTCCCCCCGGCGGCCCACACGTTCGTTCATAATACTCATCATGTAAAACTGGGACATGAAGTAGAGCGGAAATATGAACAGGAAGACAAGGATAATCGAGTCAAAGGGCAATGGGGGGGAGAGCTGGTCAGGGGTCTTGTAGGTCCCGAGAGGGTTTCCCGAACCCGAGAACATGTCCGTATAACGGGAGATCTGGCTGTTCTGGGATGCAGACTGCTGGAGATTACTTCTGAGTTCCTCTCTTGAAACCCCGATGGATGCATCGGGTGTGGTGACTGGTTCAACCGGACCGGAGGGTGTTGGGACCTGGTTGGACCTTGGTCGCACTGATACCTGCTGACCGGCCTGGGTAGCGGTAAAATTCAGTTCAGACACTACATACTGGACATCAATCCAGAGCGGGTAGGCTGCAAACAGGTCAGTCTGCTGGTTATACACATTTGTACGGTACTTTGTATAGTCCCGTTCCATCGTCTTCGCAGCAGCTTTTCCCCGGTCAGTATCATGGACATATACCACCCGGTTGAAAATTATCAGGTCGTAGGAGTCCTGGTTACGTTGTATAGTCGCTGTATCGGCAAGGTCAACAGAAAAACGTGCATCCCCGGAGAATAATGAAGCGAGTTCAGGATCATCTGTACCTACCTTGTAGATCCCGTCCTGGAGGTGGAGACCGCTTTTAGCGGTAAACCCGGTTACCACGATCAGGAGAACAATCAGGATAAGGGCAACAGGGAGTACATTTTTTCCCATGGTCCCGACAGACCTTTTTATCTCCCATCTGGAAATCGTGAGGATGTCCCGGGAATATCCCATCTCTACCTCTCAAATATCAGAATGGTATGTTCATCAGCTATAATACAGTAAAGGTAGAGGACTGTTAAGCCAGGGATTCCACACAGATGATCGTCGCACGTGAACTTACCAAGATATACACGCAGGTACCGGCACTCGACCATATCTCCTTCGATTTTAAAGAGGGAGAGATTATCGGCGTAATCGGGCATAATGGTGCAGGAAAGACCACGCTGCTCAAGATATTGTCAGGTCTTATTACCCCGACATCTGGTACCCTTACCATGAACGGTATTGACGTTGTCAGGGACCCTGATGGGATCAAGGCCACCCTTGGGTACCTGTCCGAGGAATCGCGGTTATATGAAACAATGACCGTTGACGATTATCTCCGTTTTTTTGGTGAGATTTATGGTCTCGACCAGGAGACAATTACCAGCCGCAGGACCCAGCTGCTAACGGCCCTCTCTCTTGAACCGGATGGAAAAAAGATCGGGTAATTTTCCAAAGGAATGAAACGGAAGGTCGCCATCGCAAGGTCCCTTATGCATAACCCTTCAGTCCTGATCTATGACGAACCCACATCAGGGCTTGATCCGATGACCTCACGCTATATTATTGGCTTTTTAAGAGACCTCCGTTACGAGAAAAAAACGATTGTCCTCTCTGCCCACAACCTCTTCCAGGTCGAAACAATCTGCGATAAAGTGATGATCCTCAGGAGAGGGAAAATGGTCGCCATGGGGACTATGAACGAGCTCCGTGAGATGTTTGGCTCCATCAGTTATACAATCACATTCACGATCGATGATATCAACACGATAAAGGGGTGCAGGGAATATACCTATGAAGGCGGCCTCTACAAGATACCGGCAGATTCGATCGAGGAGCTGAACACCTGCACGGGCATCATTGCCTCCAAAGGAGGCAGGGTTGAGAGGATCGAGTCACATTATCCAAGCCTTGAAGAAATGCTCGTCAAGGTCGGTAAGTAGTGGTGAAACCGGGTATTCTTGGTTTGACCGGGTAAACAATAACCCCATCAGGCTGTGTTTCATGAAATACCTTTAATTTAAGAATTCCCAGAGATTCGCTCTCTACCAACCCGGGTCGCGACAAGAGCCGGGTTCAGCCCCGGCTGCAATGGGAAGCTTAGGAATAGTCCTGAATTGCATAAGAGTAAACGAGAGAATTTCTATACCCCGTTTATTGGATATTACCGGGTGAGGACCCGGGCGCCGGCAATATCCCCTACAATAACGGTGGTCTTTTCTGTAAACCCTGAAAATATCCCGCAGGACAGGACACCCGGGATAGTTGTCAGGGCGAGTTCGAGTTGTTCCGGCCGGGGTATCACCCCGAACCTGCAGTCGATGACCATGTTCCCGTTATCCGTGATGACCGGCCCGTCTTTTTTCTGCCCCTCCCGGAGGACCGGTTTCCCGCCAAGACCACACAATGCTGACAGTACCGGGGTGACGGCAAACGGAAGCACCTCCAGCGGTACGGCCGCATCGAGTACCCGGACAATTTTTCCAGGATCTGCCACGATAATAAACCGTCCGGCTGCTGCAGCAACACATTTTTCACGCAACTGTGCTGCACCACGCCCCTTAATTACCCGGAATACAGGGTCTACCTGGTCAGCCCCGTCAATCGCGAGGTCCAGAACGGGGTGGTCATCAAGCGTTGTAAGGGGAATTCCAAGTTCCCTTGCCCTCATCGCTGCCTGGAAGGATGTTGGGACACCCGAGATACGAAGACCTTCCCTGATCTCCCTGGAGAGCTGCTGCATGGCGAATAGCACGGTGGAACCCGTTCCAAGTCCGATTACCATACCGTCCTCCACCATCTCTGCTGCACGAATCCCTGCCGCCTGTTTTGCCACGTCTGGTGCGAGTGTATCCATGATAATCCGGTTATCTCTCATTATATCCATATGTTTCCGACTGGAATTAATAAGGTCCATTCGTGGATAAAGGCGTCCACAGCTGCCGCACGGGGGCCCCGTGAATTTGCGAGTATATAAACAGATCAGGCGTATTATCTTGCTGATACCATAATTTTAATCAATTCGCGGGCTGACGTTCATGAAGATGCCCGGAAAGGGACCCAAACTCGCTCAAAAAAAACACCGCAATGCCTACATTGCGGTCGTCCTTCTAACCGTTATATTACTATCTGGATCGGGTGTGGTTGCAGAAGAAATTATTGTTCCTGTCTGCAACGATGTCGACCAGTTTGGGAATCCTGTCTGTTCCGGGCCCATGGCCGCTAATGATACTGGTAACACGAGTCAGGCTGACAATACAGAAATTGCCCGGTACTATACGGGTATTATTGGTATTTCCGGAAAGTTGCAAGGGCTGTTCCCGGATGTAAAGGGGGGTGGAGCTGAATTTCTGAAAATTGCCGGTTCCGGAATTACAGGGAGCATCAACCAGACACGTCATGCAGGTGAACCTGTGGTCGCTGATGATGACGACACCGGAAACAGAACAGGCTCCAACTTATCCGAAAAGGAACCGGGAATGAAAGACAGGGTCCTTGAACTGGCAGAAATTGCAGGGCTTGGGATTAAAAACAGTATTAACCAGACCCTTCATCCCGAAGAATATCACAACCTGGGGGTCAGGGAGCCTGAATTTCTTTCGGTTACTATTCCAGAGGGAGAGGATGGGGAGCCGGCACCAAATATCCTCCGTGTAAGCTATGCCAATCTTATCAGGAGTATAACCCAGTTTATCGAGATAACCCCAAGAGCCATTAAAGGAAGCCTGCGAAATTATTCAGCACAGAATGCATCTACCCGCACATCCATTACAGATACGGACCTGATTGGAGTCTCATCGTACGCACCGGTCCCTGAAGAAAGGTTCCTTCCAAAACCGGATCTCCCGGTTACCCGTGTAAATAAAAACGTTACCCCTAATCTCACACAACTCCTGTCTACCAGCCCAACTCCGGGGGTGGTGATCCCGGTCAAACCTACACCAACCCCGGTTCCGGTCCCCGTGTTCAATCTCACAGTTGATTCTGATCCCAGTGGAGCGCTTATCGTGCTTAACGGGAACCGTACCGGCACTACACCGTATGTCATGACGGGTCTTGCACAGAATACCTATACCGTAACACTCACTCGTTCAGGGTATCTTACCTATAGTGAAACGGTGACACTTGATACCAATAAGTCACTCGATATTCCACTAACACCTGCAATGGATGCCTTGTTTGTAACACCTGGAAAATCCACGGCCCAGAACAGGTACGGTGGCATGTATATCACTTCTTTCCCGGATAAGCTTGACCTTACCATTGACGGTGTAGAAGTCGCGGGGGGGACCCCGTTCCTTTACTACGGGTTCCCGGAGGGCCTCCATACTGTCCGGGTAGTAAGAACAGACAAATCGAGTGGCGTGGTCACCTATACACGGAGTGTCTGGGTGTACCATGATGCGCTGACAACATTCAATGTTGACACCGAAGAAATCCTCCTGGGAAAAAGGATCACAATTAGTCCAGGACCGTATTCCGGGGCCGAATTCACGATTAATGGCAGGTTCCCATCAGGCAGGCTCCCTGCAACAATCACTGCCGGCTGCCCGGGATCGTTTATCAGTGTCCGCAAAGGCGATGCGTATACTTCTTTCCTTGTCCCCTGTACAAACCAGGATACCATTACAATGACCCTTGCCAATAACCTGGATCCCCATCCACCACTGCTGATCAGTTCAGTTCCTGATGGTGCAGAGATTTTTATCGACGGTTTCAGGACGGGATATTCGACACCCCATACATTCAATGAAGTATCGGGAGGGCTTCACCGGATTATGGTATCGAAACCAGGATTCTACCCGGAGGATGAGATCATCACGGTTGAGATCAGGGGTGCTAACACATCCGTCCAGAAGGTCTTCTTCAACATGGAGAATTATGGAGAAGGTACCATTGTAGTCGATAGTCTGCCACGGGGTGCGACTATTTACTTAAACAGCTGGTCACCCGGGGAGAGTACACCACATACCTTTGACCATATGAAAATCGGGTTTTACGAAGTCGTCGTCCAGATGGGATCGAGACCATGGATTGAACAGTTCGAACTGACCCCGTCAAAAGTCAGCAAGGTCGTTGCCGATTTTAAGATCTGAAAATAAATTGAATCGGCAGGGAATAAAGACCCCTGTCTATTCTTTTACCATTTTCACTTTTTACAAAACAGGGTCTGCAATTCCTGATCAGCGCCGAATGCCGTGCAGTCCAGTGTGATAGGAGTGACGGAAATATTCCCTTTCCTGATTGCATGGACATCCGTACCCTCTTCGGCATCTTCAAGGAGCGGCCCGTTAATCCAGTAGTATGGCCTCCCTCTCGGGTCAAGCCGTTTTTCGACCCCGGTCTCAAAGAGTTTTCTTGCAAGCCTCGTTACTTCGTATCCCCCTTTTACAACTGAAGGAATATTTACGTTAATTACGTCAGCTTGTTCCGGGAAACCCCGTTCAAGGACCTTCATGCAGACTTCTCTCACGATCCGTTTCGCCTCGTCAAAACTCTGTGAGTGGTGGCGGGGGTCATCAAACTTGTCACCCTGGTCCTCCACCTGGAGAGAGAACGCAATTCCCTTGGTCCCCTGGTTGGAGGCTTCAAGCGCAGCACCCACCGTGCCAGATGTCATGATTGATTCAAAAGAAAGATTTTCCCCGATATTAATTCCGCTCACAACGAGCGCAGGCCTGAGATCGAGTGCATAAAGCCCGATAATGACCGAATCGGTTGGCTTCCCACCAATAGAGTATGCACGGACACCGTTCATGATGACCGGGTTTGCCCTGATGGGTTCAAAAATTGATATCGAACGCCCGACTGCACTCTGCTGGGTTGAGGGGGCAGCGATAGTCACCTCGGCGACAGGGGACAACGCCTCGTATGCAGCCCAGAGGCCGGCTGAAGTTATGCCATCATCGTTCGTCAGAAGTATCCGCGGTTTCATCACCGATCCCGTTAGCCGCGTTTGATGAAATAACTGTAGCATTGAAAGATGCAAGGCGGAGGCCGGAAGGGACTTCCACGTATACTACCCTGGACTCCCACGCTGTCCGGACAGCCCCCCAATAGTCAGTGTAATCTCCCTCAGCACCAAACAGGTACCTGATGAAGGCCCTTATTGCAGAATATTCCATGTTCCATGACCCGGCCCTTGCACCTGAAGGAAGGGCAATGTTCGCAGCACTGGAAGCGAGCTTTTCAAGGTGCGGGTATGAGGTCGTGACACCGGGGCAGGGAGATTTTTACGAGCAAATCAAAACAATGGCGCCAGGTTGTGATGCCGGGCTGGTTATTGCACCTGACCACCTGCTCCCGCGTTTTACGATGGCAATGGAGACCCTTACCCATAACCTCGGATGTGGAAGTATGAATGTGGCAGTCTGCGCCAATAAACAGCAGACGGGCACGCTTCTTGCGTCACACGGTATCGCTGTGCCAGAAGAACGCGAGGAAGGCCTCCGCGTGGTAAAACCAATCAAAGGCTGTGGTTCCATAGGGGTACGGCTTACCCGTGAGCCTGCAGGCCCGGGGGAATTTGGCCAGGAATATATTGAAGGTGAGAATTTATCGGTAAGTGTTGTTGGCAGCCGGGTAGTCGGTGAAGCGTGCCTCTATTATACAGGTGAACCGCCTGTTGCTGTCGCATTAAACCGGCAGCATATAGAAATCGACCCGGACGGTTCATTCCATTACCGCGGGGGTGAGACTCCTGTCAGCCACCCGGATGGACAGGAAATCAGGGATACCGCAATCAATGCAGTGAAGGTACTTGGTTGCCAGGGTTATGCAGGGGTCGATGTGGTCGTTGCTGACCGGGTCTACGTTGTAGATGTAAACCCACGCATTACTACCAGTATCGTGGGGATTGCAGCGTGTATGGACGAAGAGATTGCAGATATCCTGGTCAGGGCCTCAAAAGGGATACCGATCGGGGAACTCCACTTTTCGGG
>JALOPT010000021.1 GCA_025453715.1 Methanoregulaceae archaeon
CATCCGCCTGCCGGAGCCCGGGGTTTTTTCGGTACTATCCAGGGAGCCGGTATTCAGTTCAACCGTTACAATCTCACCTGTTTCAAGAAGTGTGTCTGCAAACCCCTGCGTTGTAACCCAATGTAACCTGACTGCAGGACTGCCACCCCGGGTATCCCATAGACTATTCGGTGTTGATACCGTGTACTGGACCAGGTTCATGTCAACCGGGCTGTTACCCTGGTTTAACTGGAGATCAAATGTGATCTTCCCGACAGAATTCTTCGACAAGGGTGTCACCGCAACCGGCCCGGTGAATGCGAGTGCCGAATCTGCCGTTACTACCAACACCCCTGGAACTGACGTAATCGCTGCCGATGAAGAAATGGAGGTTGTTGATACCGCCGCTACCGGTGTTTTCGTCCCTGATGAAGGTATCTTTGCGGCCGCTGTGTTTGCAACCCTTGCCAGTGCCCCTACATCGGCATTGCTGGTCTTTAACATGATAATTTCTATAATATTTGCCTTCCTGAATACAATCATCATGGAAGGATTCGGGTTGGAGCTGGTCCGCTGGACGGACGTAAGTGCAAAGCTCTGGTCCCCGACTTTCGGGTCCTGCAACCAGACTATCGAAGTCGCCGGGTCACGCAGTTCCCGGAATTGTTTTTCAATTCCGGCAAAGGAAGTTGCTGCGTTGCCTGATGGGTACTCGCCGATCGACTGCATCAGGACTGTGGCCGTGGGGGAATCTTTCGCCTCGCTGGAGTAGGCCTGGCTGAAACCCCGCAGGGCACCACTGAATGTGCCAGTATTCATGTTGTCCGGTTGTTGTGTCTCACTCTGTTGGCTGACCACAGGAAATGGCACTTCTCCCCTGGTTATAGCGATCTCTGACAATTCCGAAATTGCGGGGACAGGAGTTACCGGGGCCGTCGTCACCTGGGTAGAATACATGATTGAAGAACCTTCGGATGTCCCGGAAACGGGGAATTCCATACACCCCGCAACCAGTAAGATGACAAGAACGAGCATGAATAGCTGACAGATGGCCGGGATTTTCATGAATTGTTGTTGATGTTGGAAATGATGAATATTGGTATAAACGGCTGCAGGTGGATCGATGCGGTGTATTGATCTCTTCTGTAGTCCGGGAAAGACCTGGGAGAGGTTAACTAACAAATTCTTCTTGAAACAATACGATGAAATCCAATGAAGATCCAGATGGACTCTGTATGCACACGGGGTTTGGCTTTGTCGAGATCGACGGGGTAACCTACACCCACGATATTGTAATTCATACCGACAGGGCTATTTCAAAACGGAAAAAGAAGAAATCAAAGGGGTTCAAAGGTGAATTTGGTCATACGCCCCTTTCCGGTGCGGAACTGGATTTCATTGCAGGTGAAAACCCTGAAGTAATCTATGTCGGGACCGGCCAGTATGGATCTCTTCCCCTGACCAGCGATGCAGAAACACTGCTTGGCAACTACAAAACGATAGTACAAGCGACGCCCCTGATTATTTCAAAACTACCTGATGAAAAGCGACACTACGTCGCTATACTGCATGTGACCTGCTAAAACGGATCAAATCCTCACACCATATCCGGTTATTTCCAGGATCCTGCTCATTAAATAAAGGGCAAATTCATACGGGGGCGTGCTCATCCACAGAAGTCCTGTCGTGGTGTTTGAATTCCCGAAAAAATGGTAGTCTTTCCAATAGCTTCCTGATAATACCGGAGCCCGGGTCGTTCCACGCCAAAAAATGGTGTTTGTAAAGTAAAAACCGGTGTTTTCCGCAGGGCTTTCCTCCTGCAGAACAGGGGAGTTCGTATCATAAGTCGTTATATGGCCTTCCTGAAATGCCCAGGCGTGGCTAATCGTCCCGGTACCTTCATATTACTCTTTATACCTGGTGATGCAGGGTCGTACACCCGATGTTGACACGATCCAGCGGGTACTTCACCAAAAAAGCTATCAGCCGGCGCCAGCCCTGGAAACATGGTGATCTTCAGGGCTGAAATGGGTGATTAGGGGAGTTATCCCCTGCACCGCACATGAAGCGCTATAGCCGCAAGTGCAGCAATGGCGATCCCGGACCCCACAGGCGCCTTTGTGGGCTTCGTCCCGCCGCCACACTGCGGATCATTCGGGTTCATCGCACAGAATGACGATACAGCAGGTGAAACATCGGTCGTGGCTAGTACGGTGTCTGTCTGCCCGTCCTTCAGGGTGATCGTTGAAGCCCCGGTATCAAACGGCACAAGCACGCTGAATGTCACCTCCTCCAGGAGGTCAGCACCCTCTTCATGGTAGAGGATCCTAGGGTCTTCGATACCATACGACCCGATTAGATTGTTATTTGTCCCTTTCAGATCCACGTGGATGTCTGTCCCCCCGATGTTATTGGGCGGGTACCCGTACATCACGCGGGAGCTGAGCGTGGTAATCTTTCCATCCTTGTACTGGTAGTTGACCTGGATGGCCTTTGTCATGTCCTTTGTCTCTGCCGCAGTCACCGGTGGAACGCATGCCATCAGGAGGGACATCACGACAATAATCAGCAGTAATATTCTCATCTTTCTTCCTCCATTACACAAACTGTGAGAAGACCTGGTTCACTCTTCTCAGACAGGCTTGTTCATACTGGCACATCCCGGCTGCCCCACAGCGGTTGCATACCTGTGAGCAGGTCATAATGCAGATGTTCGGGTCGACATCCCAGAACCCGGAGCCGCAGTTGCCGCTCCCGGCTGTGCAGAAGTTATGGCAGTCATCCGGGTCCCATCCCTCGGCGCTCGCGTCGTTCCTGCAGGCGGTCTCGTTCTCCCAGATGTTCGGATTTGGATTGTTCTGGCTGTAATGGCTGTCACAGCAGTATTCATCCTTCAGCCCGAAGAGTGAGTGCCCGCTCTCATGGACAAATGTCCGGTAGCTTGTTGGCTCTGAACAGAAGACCCGCCGCCCGCACTTGGTGCTGGACCAGTCACGGAAATCATCGGTGTGCAGGACGGCAATGGAATCTGCGAATGTCGTGGCACCCTGGAATGCCTCGCAGCTGCCGAGGGGCGGAGTGAAGCCGCAGGCGGGGTATGCAGTCACATCAGCCTCATCATCCAGGTAGTAGAAGTTGAGTTTCCCCCGGTTTCCGGATATTGCATCATTGGCATAATAGCCGTTCTCTATCGCATCCCAGACATCGTCAATAAAGGCATCCCGGTCACCGCCATAGGAGGTGTCGGGTATGAATATCACATCGATCTTGTCTTCCGGGTTCCCGTTTAACTGCAGGGGAATAACATTATCCCCGCACCAGGAGCACTCCCGGCAGGCAGGACAGTATGCGCCCCCGCAGTCAATACCCCGCTCGTCCCGGTTCTGTACGAGGTCGCTGCAGGAACCGAACAGGACTGTCCCCGATCCCCAGCGCTCGTTACCTCCCCGGTCACAGACCCTGGCGGTGATCTCCACCCGTGCAAGGTTGTCATCGGTGATGGTGAAATGTCCTGTCTGGGGCGGGTGGTCACCGGCCCGGTACGCGATCCCCGGCATCACGGTCAATTCCCTCCAGTCCTCAGATCTCCTCGTCCCGTCAGAAAAGACCAGGTCGTACTTCGCCGCCATGAAAACGATTGTAGAATCATCCAATGCCTCGATGTTGATCCGGACATCCTGATTCATTACAGGGGTGGCAGGATTCGGGGCAACCGTCACCTCGGGGACCTGCGAGTCTTCGGGTACATAATTGAAGTCCCACCCGGATTCGCTGCTCCCTGACATATGGACCTCGGAGCCACGTACGGGCGTGAAAGAGCCGGTCCACTGGCATGCCCCGGTATATGGTTCATATACCGGTTCTAACCGGTAGTTCCCATCACAACCGACAATTGCCATGTACGAGTAATGGGAGACCAGGTCCCCGGTGTAGACCGGGGTTACGCCCTGCAGGCTGGCGCTCCCGGTATCAGTGTTCGTTACCCGGACCTTGAGGGTGTCGTCATCGTGATAAAAGCGGTAGATATTCCCCGAGATAGTACACCTTCCCGGTGCCACGGCGACCGGCAGGGTCGTGGGGGAAGGAGTCACGAGTGTCCCGAGGGCTTGTGTCGAGATACCGCTGATCCCCTGCGTGGTTGGTGTCGTCGTAACCGGGATCACGAAGCAGAACTTCGGGTCCTGGTACTGGTCATAACCACAGAGGGTCTGTTTGCCTCCACAGTATGCGGTGTAACCTGACTGCTTGGCACTCGACGAGTCCATGCACGAGCACGATGACGGGCAACTGACTGGTGCCTGTGTCACGGTAGTTGTTGCAGGTTTCTGGTAGCAGTACATGGGGTTCTGTGACTTGTCATAACCGCAGAGGGTCTGTTTACCCCCGCATACCGAAGTATACCCCTTCGCCTTTGCGTCCGACGGGAGCATACAGGAACAGGTTGACGGGCACTGGGTCGCCGGTACGGTTGAGGGTGTTGTAGTAGGCTTAGTTGTTGCCGTCGTGGCAGGGTTCTGGTAACAATACATAGGGTTCTGTGACTTGTCATAGCCACAGAGGGTCTGTTTGCCTCCGCATAGTGAAGTAAACCCCTTTGCTTTTGCCTCAGACGGAGGCAGGCAGGAGCAGGTTGACGGACACTGGGTCTGGGCCATGACCATGACCGAGGTGCCAAAAAGGGCAAAGACCAGAATCAGCATGATGATAACAGATTTTTTTTTCAAGGAATCCCCCCCCAGGGATATGTGACATTCTGTCCCACGAAATATAAAAGTGACGGGCATCATGGGGGGTCCTCCCATAGAGGAAACCACGCCGGAAATGGCAGGGCTGATCCTGTTACCTGTCAAGTGATACCATTTAGAGAAGCTCCCGGTCTGCCTGTAAAAAAAAAGGGTTATATAGTTCAGGGGATGCTCATCCAGAGCAGGCCGCTTAACGGGTAAAAATTGCGGGTTGCAACCGGGATTCCGGGGTGCGTCCCTGGGGAGGCTGCAGTGCCATAGGTAAAGGCATTCCCTTGCCTGGCTGTTGTGAATTGCGCCGTCCCTGGTCTGGTGGAATAATTACGCGTTGCATTCTCAGATGTCTCCAGGTATTTCACACCTGTCTTCACACCCGAAGATGCAACTGTTGCCGTCCCGACATTAACGTTATCGACAAGTACTTCCCCGAATGGAATGGTTACAGGGCCGGTTTTTGTCTTTATCGTGTAAACGAGGGAGAACCGCAGCGGGTAGGAGCCGCTCTTCATCGGGCATGGCACATTGATAGTTACCGGGAACGTGTATGTTTCACCCGGATGGACTACAACCCCATCAGGGACCGGACACTTCGATGGGTCAAAGGTAAACCCATTCGAAGATGATGAGACAAGCATGACCCCGTTTACCGATGACCAGTTCATCGTCCCGGTATTTTTCACCGTCAGGTGGATGTTATACGAAGTGCAGGGCTGCATGTTCTCCGGTATGTCATTGGCGGTGAATGCTGAATTCCACGGCAGGGGAATATCTGGTGATGGGGGGATGACCACACTGAAAGAACCGGAAGGGGTGGGAGTGGGGGCAGGAGTTACTACGACAAGCGGGTGGTAATCGATATTTCTGGCCGGGATGACCCCGTTACCATTCACCGTGTAGCTGCTTCCCGGGGGAGCCGTGATATTGTAGGGCTCGGCAAACCCGTTCCCGGTATCCGGATGCATCTGTGACCAGCCTGTCCCTCCGGGTGTTGCCCAGTAGTTCCCGCCGATATATGGCCCCCCGATAATATTTGGCCCTGGAACCGGTGTGACATTCCATGTGTTGTTGGCCGGGATCAGCGTGGAGAATATTCCCTCACCGGCGGTAATGTATGAAACCCTGGCGTTCCGGTCGTTGTTGAAGTAGTTGTTGTAGATCGTATTGTTGTAGGAGTTCTGGATCGAAATCCCGTACCCGCCATTGTTCGTGATGTAATTTCCGTTGATGGTGTTGTCATTTGAAGATGCGGTCAGGTTGAACCCGTCATACATGTTATTCGAAGCAGTATTGGCGGTGAAGTTGTTGTTCTTGGCATCCAACAGGTAGAAACCATTCAGGTTCCCGCTCGCGGTGTTCCCGGAAACAGTATTGTAGGTAACAAAACCCGATCCACGCAGGTCAAACCCATTTCCGGTATTCCCTGATGCGGTGTTTCCGGATAATATGTTGTAACTTGCCCGCTCGAGGCTGAACCCGTCTTCCCCGTTGAGGCTGGCATTCACGCCGGAGAACGTATTGTAACCGCTATCGGTGAGATAAAATCCGTCCATTTTATTCAGGCTGGCAGTATCTCCCGTGAAGGTATTGTAACTTGAACCGGAGAGCAGGAACCCGTATCCATCATTTAAGTTTGCGGCATTGCCCGAATACGTACTTGAATACGGGCCATATAGTAAAAATCCATAATAGGTATTCAGACTGGCGATATTGTTTGTGTAGACATTCCCGTTTCCTGTTGGAGCGGTATAGAAACCGGCATTGCCATTCCGGCTGGCATTATTTCCAGAGAGGGTATTGGATGCACCTACGATGCTAAAGCCATACACAGCATTCGAATTGGCAGTGTTGTCGGACATTACACTGGAGTTGGACTGTCCTATAATGAATCCATATGCCCTGTTCGAAGAGGCGTTGTTTTCGTGGAATGTATTGGAATCCGATGAGAGAATGTGGAATCCGATCGTGTTTCCGGTTGCGTTATTCGCGGTAACGATATTATTTGTTGATGACTCCAGCAGGGAGAATCCTGATGCCGTGTTATTGAACGCGTAATTCCCGGTGATGTTATTGTCCGTTGAACCATACAACCAGATACCATGCTGCTGGGTCCCGGTTGCCGTGTTATATGCCGTATTATTGATGAGGATGTTCTGCTGAGAGCCGGCAAGGCTGATTCCCGAAATAGTGTTATTGAAGGCAAAGTTGCCATTCAGCGTGTTTCCTCCTGAGTTTTCAATGTAGATGCCTGAGTTGTAGGTTCCAGCTGCCCCATTGCTGTATACATAGTTCCCCATTAGGTTATTCGCATGAGAATCTGTTAGGAAAATCCCCGAGTCAGCATTATTATAGGCATAATTGCCGGTGAGGTTGTTCTGGCTGCTTCCGGAATCAAGATAGATCCCATGGAGCTGGCTAACCGACGGATTATTATAGGCGCGGTTGTCCTGCAGGAGGTTGCCTGTTGAATCCTGCCCGAGGATAATGCCATACCTGGTATTATCAAAGGCCCGGTTTCCGGTCAGTATATTATCAGGGGAATATTCAAGATCTATCCCGTATTTCTGATCTGACGTCAGGTTGTTGTAGGCATCATTATCCAGTAACGTATTGTTATCAGAATCATACACTAAGATCCCGGTGTCATAATTATCATACACTTTGTTACCTGTCAGGGTGTTCCATGAGGATTCAGTAAGGTAAATCCCGGTTTTCCAATATTCGGATGTGCTACCGCCGTTCCTGTACACGGTATTGTCGGTGAGTATATTGGTCATTGAACTCGCAATGACAAGCCCCGAATCTGTATTGTCATATGCCGTGTTTCCTGTGAAGGTATTGTTACTGGAGGAGATAGCATAGAACCCCCATACCTGGGTCCCGGCCGGATTGTTGTACGCATCGTTATCCTGCAGCATATTCCCGTCAGAGCCGGAGATCCAAAACCCTGCGCCATTGTTGTCAAAGGCATGGTTCCCGGTCAGGTTATTGTTGGATGATGAATAAAGAGCAATACCTGCATCGTTACCGCTTACAGTGTTCCCGGAGAGATTATTGCTATTGCTCGAATAAGAAATCCATATCCCCATGTTTGTGTTGTTGAACGCCTGGTTACCGGTGAGGGTGTTATCGCTTGCTTCGATGAGATAAATACCATACCCCTGGTAATCGGTAAGGTTGTTGTATGCCCTGTTATTTTCCAGGGTGTTGTAGCGAGAGGTCGAGATGGAGATCCCGGGTCCATTTTTATGTACTGAATCCCCAATATCATAAACCTCGTTGCCGGAAATCACATTGCCATCTGATGCATAGAGATCGATACCACTAGAGTACTGGCCGTCATTTCCGTATACAATGTTACGGGAAAGAGAGTTATTATTCGAATAAGACAAGTCGATCCCGGACAGATAGTTGTGGTAGAGTGTATTCCCGGTCAGGGTGTTATGATTGGAATTTTCAACCAGCATACCGTAACCTGTCTGATGGTCCCAGGCCTTGTTATTGGTGAGGTTATTGTCATTGCTGGAACTTACCAGGACGAACCCCGTAAACTGGTCGGTGGTAAGATTGTTGTATGCCTCATTATTCAGGATCGTGTTGTTGCCTGACCCTGAAAGGGTGATTCCATTACCCTTATTATCCCAGGCCTTGTTATTGGTAAGGTTGTTCCAGTTTGAATTGTCAAGGTAAATACCTCCGTATCCCCAGATCCCGTTTCCATATACGATATTACCGGTGAGATTCGTGTAATCAGAACTTACTAACCTGATTCCTTCAAATTTATTGTTAAATGCTTCATTTCCGGTAAGGTTGTTGTGATTGCTCGAACTGGTCAGATGAATACCATAGTACTGGTTCGCGACTGTAGGATCAGGGTTACCTGCCTCGTTGTCAGACAGCGTGTTATTTACCGAGCCGGTTAAAAAGATCCCGGTTTCGGTATTGTTATACGCCCTGTTGCCCGAGAGCGTGTTGTTATGGGAATTATCGAGATAGAAACCATAGTCCTGAACGGTTCCACTGCCTGTGTTTGTTGCCTCGTTATCCCACAGCGTGTTGTTATCTGATCCAATAATGGCAAAACCGGCCTCGGAGTTGTTATTGGCCTTGTTACCGGTAAGTGTGTTGCTATTGCTCGAATCACCGAGATAGATTCCATAATCCTGGAGGGGGGAGAACCAGAGTGTATTGGTATCGAATACCTTATTGTCCTGCAGGACATTATTCACGGACCCGGCCAGTGAAATCCCGCTGACCAGGTTATCATAGGCGGTGTTCCCGGTCAGGTTATTATCGCTTGAATGGTCGAGATAAATGCCATGATATTGAGTTTTATACGTGTTCGTGTTGTAAATTACGTTGGAGAACACCGAATTGTTCGCTGAACCAGACACCAGAATCCCGTAATTAATATTCCCATATACCTCATTCGACGTGAGGTTATTTTGTTCCGAGCGATTAATATAAATTCCATATCCGTCACTTAGCAGGACTTCGTTCCTTGTCAGGTTGTTAATCTCCCCCCCGTTAATATAGATCCCGTGGCCCACCTTTGAGGGAGAACTCCCGCTTTGTATCACATAGTTGTCTGCCAGGGTATTTTCTTTCGAGTTCTCCACAAAAATACCATGTTCATGGTTACGGTCAACCGTATTGCCGGTCAGGTTGTTGTTGTTTGAATTGATGAGATGAATACCGGTGTTATAATTGACCCATACATTGTTCAGGGAGAGGTTGTTGTTATTGGAATTTGATAAGTAAATACCTCCATCAAGGGATTGAGTTACCTCGTTGTTTGAGAGGTTGTTGTTGTCAGAGCCTGACAGATAAATACCATAACCTGCACTGTTCGTCACGATATTCGAACTGACTTCGATGTTTTCGGAGTTCTGGAGGACAATTCCGGAACCATCACCAATGTAATTATTCTCTAGTTCCACGTCCGTGATATTCGATGCCGTGTCACCAGGAACTCCCCCGATCACATTGTTGAAAAAAATCGCTGCCTTGGTAAATCCCGTAATCGTGACGTTCGTGATGCTGATACCACCAAGTGACCCTAGCGATTCCCCTGTCGGATCGTTTGAAGTCTGGTTATTGACGATTATACCGTATTCTGTTACCCCTGCTCCATTCAGGGTTGCACCCATCCCGTCGAAGATCACGTTTGACTTATTGATAAGGATCGCAAAGGTCGAACCGAAGTTAACGAAGGTGTTTATTGCAGCAATGTAATTAGGCGATGATGAGTTCGCAACGTCCAGCTGCCATACATGCCCGGATTCATTGATAACCCAGTTCCCCTTTGTACCACCGGTATTATGGTAATACGGGTTGTCAGTCGTCGAAGTGTTCAGTGGGGGATCTGACCAGGTGTAATTGTTACCAGGAGTGCCGCACGCCATTTCTGAAGTTGAATTTGTCTGGTTTGAAGACTGGGTCGTAAAGCCGGACTGATCAATATCAGCCAGCTCTGTACTGTTGATGACGGGTGACATCTCCTCAGTCTGGTTTTCCTCAATGAATCCGGCTGATGAGGCGGGCATATTCTGCATGTTTTCCTGGGTTTCATTGAACACTCCGCTCTCTTCAGGGGTTGGGATAATAGTCGGTTCTATTGTTGGAATTTCAGTGGGAACTACCGTGACATCCGCTGGAGTTACAGCAGGTGTCGGTTCAACCACGGGAACTTCCGTTTGAACAGGTGTGACATCAGCGAGGGTCGGCACAACGGTTGGTTCCACTGTCGTAAACACCGTTGGTTCAATGGTTATCGGAACGGTTGTCGGAACAACTGTCGGTTCCGTGGTCACAGTTACACCGGGGTCTCCCCCGGAAAACGTTTCATTGTCTGCAACAGCCGGTACAATAAACAGAGCTAGTACCACAATGAGCAGAATAAACCGGTATGTATGGCAGCTGAAATACAATTCAGAATCCTCCTTCAGGCTGTTAATATCATTGATGCAACATGAGATGTCCTTTCAGGATTCCCATGAAGTTCTCCCGATGCTGGAGCCTAATGGAGATACTAGACAAGTCAGGTCATAATAATTTTCTTTTGTATTTCAGGGATAAAACATCATAGTGGTACCAGGCTTTTTTAGATTTCCGGGTTTCATCTGGTAAGAAAGATGCAGGATTGCTGGTTACGGGATGTCCCATTATTACAGTCTTTATCCGGTACCATAGAGTGAACAGAGTCCCGGACACAAATTACATTCAAACTGAAAAGGAAGATTTATTCGTAATACAATCATTTGCACACATAATAGGCCCGGATAACGCAAGGCTTTAAGTCCCGGGTTCATCAACAAAAATATCCCGCGTTGCATTTATCATCCAGGTACCAGGTGACTACCAGTGGAAATACGCGACATTCACAACACCGATGAGCAATATACCAGAGCGGAAGCGGGAGACCATGAACGTCTCAGGGAGGTCCTGAACGCCGAACTGGAACTGGGCAGGCTGCTTTTTACAGCCGGTTCACCCGGACAGAGGATCCTTGATTCCATCACCTTCCTGAATGAAAAACTGGAAGGGGGAAAGTTAAAGGTATTTCTCGGTTTTGAGGCACTGGTCATATCTATAGAGCAGGGGGGAAAAAAGAGGGTAGGCATGGTTGATTACCCGATGCCGGCCTCACTGAATGCCAACGCCATCACGGAGATCAGCCGGTACCTTCACACCCTGCCGGACAGCACCGATCCCGGCACGGTCCTACGCAGTCTTGAACAACTATCACTCTGGCGCCATTATGACCGCCTGCTCACGGTAATGGCAGTTACCCTCTTCACGGTAATTTTCGGCTATTTCAACCATGCCGATGAATATGCACTCCTCATCATCGGGATCGCCGCCTGTATTGCAGCCATCGCCCGTATTCTCGTCATGGACCGGGGCTACAGCTACTATATCGTTGTGCTCGCCACCACCCTTATTGCAACGCTGGTCGCCGCGTTGCTATCACTGGTGATACCAACAGGAACACCCCTGATCTCTCTTATTATTCCCTGCATATTTGTCATCCCCGGTTACCAGCTGATTAACGGGGGCTGGGAGGTGCTCAGGAACCACCTGCATATCGGTATCCCACGTCTCGTTGTGTTCCTTAACGTGATCGCCATCATGACGGTCGGGTTGCTTGCAGTCCTTCTCGTCTATTCCCCGGGCCCGGATGGCCCCGGCCTTTACCTCCCGGTATCAGTCTCGCTTGTCACCGTGACAATCCTCGGTGGACTGACTGCCGCCTGCTACTGCGTATTTATGAATGCACAACGCCAGGCAGTCCTTATCTGTTTTATCTGCGGTGCAGCGGGTCGTCTTCTCAGGAACGGGATTGTAATAGCTGGTGGCGATGTCTACCTTGGTGTGTTCTGCGGGACCATTCTGATCTCGCTGCTTGCACTTGT
This sequence comes from Methanoregulaceae archaeon, assembly GCA_025453715.1. Classification (GTDB taxonomy): domain Archaea; phylum Halobacteriota; class Methanomicrobia; order Methanomicrobiales; family Methanospirillaceae; genus CAIKOD01. The sequence goes on from JALOPT010000021.1 coordinate 12,137, forward strand.
TCTCTGCCCCTACTGGAAGCTCCCCGTCGCACTCCCACTGGTCGCGGCCTCGGTGCAGTTCATCCCGGGGTATTACATCATTTTATGCCTGCAGGGTATGGCTATGATCATCAGCATGGGCCAGTCGGTCCCCTATACCGTGGTAGCTACAACGATAACCAACGGCCTGTTGTCCCTGTTCGTTGCAGCATCGATTGTTATGGGTACCCTGCTCCCACTCCTTATCTTCGGTAAAGAACGCCGTTGGTACTGATTGGCAGGGGTCGGTGGGGCTGCCACCAATGTTCAAATGTTTCCGCAAAAATATCTGCATGAGCCAGGGGATTTTTCAAACTTCAGCAGGTCCATATCAACTTCTTAAGGGTTACAATCGCTGCAGATCGAACTGGTATTTTCCGGCAACCCAAAAAATCGGGAAAAGAAAACTAACTGAAATACCAGATTTAAGAATTAATGACGCCCCAATCTGGCAGTTACGGCAATTCACTTCTCTCAAATGGCAACACATAAGTATCCACCGATAAATGAACTGCTATGTCAGAACGACCATTAGGCGTTACCATTCTCGGAGTCCTCTGGATTATCGGGGGATTGCTTGCAATCATCGGCGGGATCATTGGAGGGGCTATCCTGAGCATTGTTGGGCTTGGAGGCATTGGGGCAGCCATTGGAATTACCCTTTTCGTCATCGGGATTATCGATCTCCTCCTGGGGATAGGGTGTTTCAAGGCATGGCCCTGGGTCTGGATCGTTGGAGTGATCATTTCAGCTGTCAGCATCCTGATAGGTATTGCGAGCCTTTTCACCACCGGGGCCAGCGCCCTGCTCGGGATCCTCATCTCGGCGATTATCCTCTACTACCTGTTCCAGCCACAGGTCAAGGCATATTTTGGTGCCTGATATCTTCCATTTTAATCTTTTAGAGTTTTTATCAGGATCTGCTCTTTAGAAACGCATATTATTCGCCGACGCAGGTATACAGGATTTTTTCCTGCAGGAACCGGACCCGGGTTCCGGGAAAGAAAGCCGGAGAGGTGACCCGGACACGTTCTTTAAGTAACTCATGCAAGAGCCTGCGGAGGTCCCATCCTACTGATCGATTTTCGTGATCCCGGGGATCAGGCGGGATATTTCTTCAACGATTTCGCTCTTGATCAGAGACCTCCGGCTGGATGACGTAAAATACTTCAGCACCATGAGGACCTGGTAATCGTCCATGTGAAGGTAGATTGTGGGTTTTGTCTCGATCGGGGGGAGGTACTTTTTATGCCCGAGTTCCTCGATCTCCCTGGCTGCCTGTGCCTGGATCCCGCCGGTATGCCGGTGGACGACATCGAGCAGGACCTTCCGTGCATTCTGCAAGTCCGCGGTAAATGGTAACGTGATCCTGATTTCATCACCTGAAATGGACAGGTCACGGCTGGTGTTCGTAATCAATTCCCTGAAAAGAATTCCGTTAGGTATGGTAATTATCTCACCACCGGGATGATCACCCGACTCCCGGTCGAGCTGCATCAGGACCGTCCTGAAGAATCCGATATCCATTACGAGTCCATAAACACCTTTGATTTGTATTCTGTCCCCGATACGATACATTCGTGTGACAAGAAGCGTAAGGCTGCCGACCATGTTCTGGATTAAGTCCCGGAGTGCAACAACAAGGGCACCCCATATGATACCCAGTACAAGGACGATTTGTGCCGGCTCCTGTACCCATTCCATCAGGATGAGCAACAGGCCGAGTGCCAGCATAATTACGATAAATATTCTTGTTGCCGTGAAACGGGATGCTTCATCGGGTATTTTCCGAACGAGGAGGTACACACCGATGGTGTACAGGATGAGAATAAATACCGCTATAAACAGGGTATTGAAGATTTTTTCAACAAATGTATTCGCAAAAGGGCTTTTTATCACGAGGGTGAAGTTCTGTGCCATTGTTTCAGCCGTCAGGAACTCTGCAACGATCATCGCCCCTATGATCAGGAGGAGAATGAGGAAATACCGTACCGGGAGAACATGAGACCGCATGGCTCTCTGAATTGGAGTTATATCACTGGATCTAATCAATCTGCCTGTTTGATGCGTTAGGATGGAATGAATGGCCATCACCCTGCATCAGCACAGCGTTTGAAAGAAGAACAACCAGGGAAAGTCCTGTCGCGTTTCTTAACTTTTTTTCCACGGGGTGCGTTGGTGCATTATTCTTTCAGAGACCGGGCATTTTCAGCCTCAAATTTTTCAAGGAACTCCCGGGTATACGGCAGGCGTTCCAGGAGCATCTTCCTCCCGGGATCGGTCTGCATGTGACAGAGTGCCGTTTCAATTTTCCGACGGTACCACCCGATGGCGGCTCCGGGTGAATGTCCCTGCTGTCCGAATAGTGCAAACGCCCTGGCGAGACCAACCGGTCCGGCACCGTCAATCTTGTCGGCATCAAACAATACCCGTGCCTCAACTGAAGACAGGAGCCCGTTTTTTGGGTCTTCCGTGGAATGTTCTGCAATAATCCTGACCACCCGCTCAGTCCTGTCCGGGGGGTATCCGATCTCATCAAGTATGTCGCGGGCGGTTTTCATACTGAGCCTGACATGTTCATGCTTCCGGTTGAAAGGAGAGGTTACATCATGCAGGAGAACTGCAATCGCGAGCAGTTCGTGGTCAACATCGGGAAAACTGGTTGAAATTCCCCGGGCATGCAAAAGGACCCGCTCTATATGGTCCATCCTGTGCGATACCGACTGATCGCCGGCGTCATACAGCACCCTGGCCCGTTCCCGGACTAGATCACAATAATTCATATTCATTGGCAGGACCCTCTTTTCAGGGAACCAATCAGATTTCAGCCTGAAAGGCCACCATATCAGAATATGGCAAGGTCGTTACAGGTAACAGGAGGGAAGTTACCGGGAACATAGCGACTTCCGGATAATATCCTCATCTGCGTGGTAGTAGAGGTCATCATGACCCTTCCATTTTTCACAGCCATGGAAGAGGACCGCCGGGACTCCGTTGTTACTCTCGCCCATGATGAAGTTGGCAAAGCCGGCAATCTCATCCACGACTGCCTCTTCAGTTATTTTCAGCACGTGCCCGAA
>JALOPT010000151.1 GCA_025453715.1 Methanoregulaceae archaeon
GGAATTCCTGTCATTGCGATGCCATACGGAGACCTGGCTACCGAAGAAGGCAAAGGCCAGGCATTCGGGACACTCCGTATGATGGGTGAAATCACGGGCAATAGTGCCCGTGCAGAAGAATTAATAGCCTATATAAATACAACCACTGCGGACCTGAAAAAACGCACGCAGGACCTCCCTGAATCGCAGCGCAAAACAGCATATGTTGGCGGTGTATCATTCAGTGGCCCACATGGAATCATTTCCACTGAACCGAAGTACCCACCGTTTACCATGGTCAATATCATTAACATTGCCGGAAAAGCCGGAACCCAGCATGCGGATATCTCCAAAGAGACAATTGTCAGTGCAGATCCGGAATTTATTTTTATCGATGTCGGGACATTGCAAATTCCGGACGGAGGGGCAATAACAGAACTTAAAACTAACCCGGCGTTTTCTAATCTTACTGCGGTGAAGAACAGGAAAGTCTTCGGTATCCTGCCCTATAACTTCTATTCCACGAATTACGAGTCCGTTCTTGCGGATGCCTTCTTTATAGGAAAAACCGTGTATCCCGATCGCTTTGCAGACATTGACCCCTCGGTTAAAGCTGATGAGATCTACAAGATGTTTGTTGGGAAGCCTGTCTTTGCGGCGCTCAACGCGAACTATAACAGCACAGGATTCCAGCCTATCACAATCTGATACTAGCAGGGCAACATGCACACTGAAGAAGGAACAATACCGGATGATTACCTGCACTATACGCGGCAGAAAGTGATGTACATCGCTGCTGGGATAGTCCTGGTCTTTTTCCTCTTTATCCTTGCTATATCGGTCGGTGCAGTGGCAATTCCCCCGGTTGACGTGCTCCAGACCCTTTTTGGGATCGGTGCATCGGTAAAATGGGAACGCATCATCTGGAACATCAGGCTGCCACAGGCTCTCGCGGCTATCATAGCAGGCGTTGGTCTCGCAGTTGCCGGTGTTGCCATGCAGTCCATCCTGAGAAATCCTCTTGCCTCCCCGTTCACGCTCGGCATTTCCAGCGCCGGTGCATTCGGGGCGGCAGTATCAATTATCCTGCTCGGAACCGGAAGGATCCAGTCCACGGTTGCAAATCCCGTGTCCATTTCAAATCCATATCTCACCACGATTGTCGCATTCCTCTTCTGCATGCTCGCGACGGCAGTCATCCTCATTTTATCCCATGTCAAGGGGGCATCTCCCGAAGTGATGATCCTGACGGGGGTTGCACTTTCCTCCCTCTTCTCTGCAGGGGTCATGTTCCTCCAGTATTTCTCAAGCGACACCCAGCTTGCGGCAGTCGTCTTCTGGAGTTTCGGGGATGTCGGTCGTGCAACATGGGATATCCTGCCTCTAATGGCAGTCGTAGTCGCAGGCGCAACACTGTACTTCCTCTTCAACCGCTGGAATTACAATGCGATTGATGCCGGGGATGAGACTGCCCAGGGCCTCGGTGTCGATGTGGCCAGGATCCGGATTGTCGGGATGACCGTTGCAGCCCTCGTATCAGCAGTTATCGTTGCATTGCTGGGGGTAATCGGATTTGTAGGGTTAGTCTGTCCTCACATTATGCGAAGAATTGTCGGGGATGACCATCGGTTCCTCATTCCGGGTACTGCAGTGTGTGGTGCAGCACTGCTACTGGCATCGGATACCGTGGCCCGGACAATCGTTGCACCCTACATCCTCCCGGTCGCTGTTATAACCGCCTTCATGGGAGCACCCATATTCATTTACCTGCTGTTCAGGGGGTATAAACGATGATGTTATCGGTAAACGAACTGAAATTCATGTACAGGAACAAGAATGTCCTCAGGGAGATCGGATTTTCGATCGAACGGGGGCAGGTGATCGCCGTACTTGGTCCGAATGGTGTCGGGAAGACTACCCTTTTAAAATGCCTAAACCGGATCCTCAAGCCGATGCATGGGACTGTGATGCTGGATGAGGAAAGCCTTCTCGATCTCGGGACCATGGATATCGCCCGTCGGGTCGGCTATGTCCCGCAGCGGGTTGAGACCGGGCGCCTTACCGCGTTCGACGCGGTCCTGCTTGGCCGTCGCCCCCATATTGGCTGGGATGTTACGCCGCACGACCTGGCGGTTGTGGACGCGGTCTTTATCCGACTCAGCATGGGGGCACTCCGCCTCACTTATATCGATGAGATGAGCGGCGGCGAGCTCCAGAAGGTTGCGATTGCCCGTGCCCTCGTCCAGGAACCCAAAATCCTGCTTCTCGATGAACCTACCAGTAACCTTGACTTAAAAAACCAGGTGGATATCCTTACCACTATCCGTGAAGTTGTCAGGGACCATAAGATCGCAGCCATCATGACTATGCACGATCTGAACCAGGCCCTGCGATTTGCGGACACGTTTATTTTTATCAAAAACGGAACGGTATATATTCACGGTGACCGGGATATCGTAACTCCCCAGGTCATTGAAGAAGTATATGGCCTTCCTGTTATGATCGGAGAACTCAGCGGCGTCCGGTGTGTCATTCCCGGCGTCTGCAAAATTACATTGGAGAGAAACCATGCATACACACCACCATAGTCGTGAATCCCGGCCCGTAACGTTCGAAGACTGCATCCGGTTCCACGGACATTCCTGCCCTGGCATTGCCTATGGCTTTCGTGCTGCAACTGCGGCTATGGAAGCGCTTGGGGTCAGCCGCCCGGAAGACGAGGAACTTGTCGCCATCTGTGAGACTGATGCCTGCGGTGTAGACGCAATCCAGGTCATTGCCGGTACAACATCTGGTAAAGGTAACCTGATCATCCACGATTACGGGAAGCACGCGTTCACCTTTTACAACCGGAAGGATGGGAAGGCGGTCCGGATCACATTCCACCGGGACGAAGCGACAGAGGCCGGCGATTTCGCTTCTCTGCGGAAAAAAGTATTTTCGGGTAACGCATCCGAAGTGGAAGAAGCACAGCTTCATGAACTGATGCACAAGGCAACTGTGGATATCCTCCATGCACCTGCGGATAAGATCCTCAGAATTGAGAAAATTACAATAGATGCACCAAAGAAGGCCCGGATCTTTACCTCCGTTACCTGTGAGACCTGTGGGGAATCCGTTGCAGATGCAAAGACCCGGAAAGTCAACGGTAAATGTGTCTGCATCCCATGCGCTGAAGGCACACATATCGCAAGGAAAAAGTAAGAATTTCACTTTTTTGGATGCAAAAACCATGAATTTTGAAATCCAGCCAATCGGATATGTGCGATCTCCTTACAAGGAAAAGACTGATGCACCCCGGCAGGGGAGATTATCTGATACAATTTCGGAGATCGTTATTGATGAGCCCTATCTCCCCGGTCTTGAGGACATTGAAAAGAAATCACACCTGATCGTCCTGTCCTGGTTCGACCGGGCAGACAGGTCTGCACTACGTGCAAGACCCCCTCATGAAAAGGTCGAACATGGGGTGTTTGCCACCCGCTCACCGAACCGCCCAAACCCAGTGGCCCTCTCGGTGGTTGACCTGCTCTCCCGGGACGGGAATGTTCTCCGCATCCGTGGGCTTGATGCACTGGACGGGACACCGGTTGTTGATATCCAGCCCTACTTTCCGGATATAGATTGTGTGACCCTACTTTCCGGATATAGATTGTGTGAAATAAATACCCATGGCGGGATTCTTCGGAAAACGGGAATTCAAGTCCACATTTTGTTACTGAATGGATTGGTACCAATCAATTTTTTTTAAAACCCTCTCAATAAAAAGGTGGATAAACGGATATCGGATATTCCATTATTTCTTTTTCCTTCGCATCGAAAGGAGGAACGGGGTCAGGAGGACAAATGCGATAATGAGCCAGAAATTTGCGAACATATAAAGCAGGGATTCCCTGCCCTGGTCATAGAACCGCAGTTCAACGGATCTGACATTGGTCCAGTTCACATTTATTGATGTATTATTAATGGCGGTAATTTCACCACCCGGGCTTACAACGCCGAGGAACTGGTTCCGTACGTCAAGGCCCCATGGCAGGACCACGCTTACGTTATAGGGCCGTTCGAATGATGTGATAATGTGGTTTTCCCGCACCGGGCCCTGGTACGTGATCGTGTAATTACCCTCCGGGTATGAAATTCCCGAATCTCCTGAAAGGTTAAAGGAACAGGGGGAACAGGGCCCGCTTAACGTGATGTTGGTCACTTTCACAGGCAGGCGTTCACCCATTGCCCCGGTCTCGTAAAACTGGTACCCTTTACTCTTTTCCACCTGGACGGTTCCCTCATATGCCGTCCCGTTTGGGAGCACCCGGTACTCTATGGAGACACCCTGCACCGGTGCGATAATGGCAACTGCCAGCAGGCAATTTACAAGTGCAAGGCAGAGCAGAGCGACGCCAGGTCTGCGTCTATCTCGGTTGGAGGCTCGCATTGTTTGATCACCGTTTCCGGGTCCTTTAAGAGGTGTCCGGTTACCACGCAGACAATTCGTTCGTTCCGGTCAATTATTCCCTCCTCGACAAGACGCCTGACACCGGCAACCGACGCTGCCGATGCAGGTTCGACCCCTACCCCTTCCTTCCGGGCAAGGTCCCTCTGCATCCTTAAGATCTCTGCATCGGTTACCGATATGGCAGTCCCGCCTGTTTTCCTAATCGCGGTCAGGGCTTTTTCGGCATTGACCGGGGCACCGATCCGTATGGCAGTAGCCACCGTCTCCGGGTTCTTTTCAGGGACCACTTCCGGAAGGTTGTTTTGTATGGCGTCCACAACCGGCGCAGAACCGGCTGCCTGGATACCGGTCATCATGGGGAGCCGGTCAATGAAACCGAGCTCAATCAACTCATTGAGTCCTTTGTGTACTGCAGAGATATTACCTGCATTTCCGACAGGGAGCACAATCCGGTCGGGTACTCCACCAAGCTGGTCAATCGCTTCAAATCCGATTGTCTTCTGGCCTTCCAACCGGTACGGGTTGACAGAGTTCAGCAGGTAAAGCCCGTGTGAAAGGCAGAGGTCGTGGACCATCTCAAGTGCCTTGTCAAAATTGCCCCTGATCGAGATCACGTTGGCACCGTGCATCAGGGCCTGTGCAACTTTTCCGAGGGCAACCTTTCCCGCAGGGAGTAGTACCACCGCCGGAATACCGGCTTTTGCAGCATACACGGCAAGGCTCGCCGAAGTATTTCCCGTGCTGGCGCACGCTACATGGGTCTTTTTCAGCTGTAACGCCATCGAAACACCAACAGTCATTCCCCTGTCCTTAAAAGATCCGGACGGGTTCATACCTTCATGTTTTGCATAGAGCTGGGAGAGCCCGAGTTCTTTGCCGATTGTTTTCAGATGGTACAGCGGGGTACCTCCCTCAAAAAGGGTAACGGGGTCGATTGTTACCGGAAGTATCTCGCGGTAACGCCAGACCGAGAGTGGCCGCTTGTCCCATTCTTTTCTCGAAACAGCAATATTGTCAAGGTCATACTGTACTGCGAGCAGGTGACCGCACCGCCGGCAGTTATAGATGATCTCGTCGGGTGCATAGTTCTCTCCGCAATGGACGCACACGAGACGGTACATATACAGAAATGGGTCTTCCGGGTAGATATAGGCAAGGTTTCCCGCAGTCTCCGGCAGGCCGGAATGCCCGTTTTTCGGCAGGAAGAAATTCCTTCCGCCTGTTAAATGGTCAAAAAAATCTTGCCATTCTATCTAAAACGCTCAAAAAAATGGTAAGTGTAAAAAGGGATTTACTCTTTCAGCGGGATCTGGATTTCAGTCAGGAGTTCCCCGGCGGGTGTAACATCAGGATCATTGAGGTACAGCTGACGGTCCGGGCCTCCTGTTTCAAATCCATTTTCCGCTGCGAATTTAAAAGCATTCTCGAAAGCAACCGAAAAACCGTCATGCTCATACGGGCCTTTGTATACGACTGAAATGACCTTCGTTGGGGGGAGGGTCCTGGTGCTGTATGCCGGGTCATCAATAACGATTTGCCCCTGTATCGGCACCGCCATCTCGATATCGGCATCATCCTCCCGGTACTCGTTGTCGTAGCATAATGACAGGCAAGGGCCGCTTACCGTCACCCCGCTCTTCTGGTTAACCGGGTTGAAAATAATCGCGAATAACGCCTCCGAGACCTTTGAGCAGACTTCCTCGTAGGTCCCGGTCCTCCGGCCGGACAGTATTCTCAAGGCTGGCACGTCTTTAATGACTGGTTTTGATACATTCATTTTAAACAACTCCGAAAAATCCCTGTTTTCCATTAAAAGACAGGTAATTTTCTCCAGCCGTTCGATCTCTGCCACGGTTTCCCGGTGGCGCCTGGAAATGAACTGCCTGACCGCTTCCTGATCCCCTGCTTCGTGTGCTGACAGGATGACCGCAATATCCGAGAGCCCGAAACCGAGGTTGCAGAGCGTCTTGATCTTTAATGCCGTCCCGATCTGGTCGAGCGTATAGTAGCGGTACCCGGTAATCCTGTCCCTTACCCATGGAACGAGAATTCCTTTCCTGTCATAGAGCCTCAATGCCCGTTGCGAGAGATAGGTCAGGGATGAAAATTTTCCGATGGTGATTCGATCGCCCGACATGGTACACCATAGAATTGTATCAGCTGTGATATAGTGGGTATTTCTCTCACATGGGTGAGTGTTGCTCGGATAATACTATTGCGATAACCTGCAATCCGGATTTTATTATCCTCCAGATGCCCGGAAAAGAGTTCTGTAACAATACTTTTGTGGGCTTCCTGAAACCCGGATTAATCAAAAATTATTCTATTCAGATGATTTTCATCAAACCATCCATCACTCAATGAATCCGTAATGGAAGCGGAGCAGGGAGGGGTGAAGCGTCCTCCTGTCATATTGACTTCTCTGGTAAATGGAGGGACTGGTGCAAATAGCGTTTCAGAAAACGCCTACCTGATACAACCCTGATAATTATCACATTCCATCCGCATATGCAGTTGTATCACATATCCCGTGGTGGTCCGAAGTATATGTCAATCCACCCGGTGATCTCATCCCTGACAACCCTAAACCCTGCAATGACCTCCTCGTTACTTCCATGAAAAGACCCCGGGTCCGTAAAATTTCTGTGAACACATATTTTCGCTTCCGGAAGTAGGCATTCAGATTCATATGGACTATCGGCGAGAATAACAATAATATCGAACGTCTCATCTTTACATTCGATCAATACTTTTGAATATTGGGTCCTGATATCAATCCCGATTTCTGCCATAACACGGATAGTGACGGGGTTGATGCGGCTGGAACGAAACCCTGCACTCCTGGCATTGTAGCGGTCACCATACCGGGCGTTAAGGTACCCTTCGGCCATCTGAGACCTCCCCGCGTTATGTGAACAGATAAACAGGACCTTGATTTTCTCTTTATCCATTGTCACGGCTCCCGTTGGTGGGCCTATAAACCTTCACTTCCTTCTAACAGCCCGTGCCATATCATGGTAGAGCCCGGTTTTCCGGTCCTCCTCAACATGCATTGCCTGGCGGGCTTCTTCGATAGCCCCTGGATCAAGGTCTGCATAGGTAATCCCCTCCGCTTCAGGAGCCCTGGTGATGATAGTACCTGATGGTCCGGCAACAATCGAGTTACCCGAATACCAGTCCACCGGTGTAATGCCAATGGTATTGATACCTGCAACAAATATCTGGTTCTCGATAGCCCGTGTCCTGATAAACAGCTCCCATGCGTCCATTCTTGAGACCGGCCATGCCGAAGGTACGAGCATGCATTCTGCCCCTGCGATTGCGTAGACGCGGAAAAGGGGGGAGAACCGGAGATCGTAACAGATTGCTAAACCGAAGATTATCCCGCCAAGCTGAAATGTTGCGATGTCCTCTCCCGGCTGATAGTTCGCACCCTCGTTAAGTGGTGAAAACAGGTGGACCTTCCGGTAACTCGCCAGGATCTCTCCGTCCTTGTCA
>JALOPT010000152.1 GCA_025453715.1 Methanoregulaceae archaeon
TATCAATACCGGTAACCCGAAACACGCGGATATTTTCCTTGTTACGGGGAGTGTTAATGAACAGAACAAGGAAGTAGTGAAAAATATTTACGACCAGATACCTGAACCAAAAGTGGTTGTGGCAATTGGAATCTGTGCTGCATCCGGGGGGATATTCCGTGAATGTTACAATGTGCTTGGCGGAGTAGACAAGGTAATTCCCGTGGACGTGTTTGTTCCCGGGTGTGCAGCGAGGCCCGAATCGATTATCGATGGCGTTGTAACAGCGCTTGGTATCCTTGAATCGAAGAGACTGGCAATGAAAGAAAACGGCAATAAAACCATGGAAAAATCCGGGAGTGCAGTATGACGACGGAAGAGCAATTGACAACTTCCATTGAACTCGGGCAACTGATTGGCAGGGTCGAAAAGTTCAAAAAAGAAGGTTACAGGCTCGTCCAGGTCAACTGCACGAAGATCGGGGAGGTCTACGAGATTAACTACTCTTTTGACAAGGACTTCGTTTTCCGGAACCTCCGGATTACGGTGACCGGAGAAACGGAAGTTCCAAGCATTTCAGGAATGTACTGGGGTGCGTTCGTCTACGAGAATGAGATGCATGATCTCTTTGGCATACAGGTCAAGGGTATGAATATTGATTTCAAGGGGAATTTCATCAGGACCTCCATCAGGTACCCGTTCGGGGCAGCCATTCCCAAAGGAGAACAACCATGACAAAGCAGATCATCATCCCGTTCGGACCCCAGCACCCGGTCCTTCCCGAGCCCATCCATCTCGACCTTGTCCTTGAAGATGAGATGGTGGTAGAGGCTATCCCATCGATCGGGTATATCCACCGCGGCTTTGAAAAGCTCGTGGAAAAACGCGAGTTTACCGAGTATGTCTATGTTGCAGAGAGGACATGCGGGATCTGCAGTTTCATTCACGGGCTGACCTATTGCCAGGGGATCGAAGAGATCATGAAGGTCGAGGTGCCAGAACGGGCACTTTACCTCCGCACAATCTGGTCAGAGTATTCGAGGCTCCACTCCCACCTCCTATGGCTGGGTCTCTTTGCGGACTCTTTCGGGTTTGAGAATCTCTTCATGAATGCATGGAGGATCCGTGAACGTATCCTCGATGTAATGGAACAGACCACCGGTGGTAGGGTAATCCAAGGTTCCTGCAAAATCGGCGGTGTCAGAAGGGATATCAATGGTGAAAAACTAGCCCAGATGAGTAAGGACCTTGATAGTATCCAGCAGGAACTTGAAGAACTAACGAATGTATTTCTAAGGGATGCATCGATCAAACACCGCCTGAAAAATGTTGGCGTATTATCAAGGGATGATGCGTATTCCCTGGGCGCTGCTGGTCCAACTGCCCGGGGAAGCGGTGTAGCGATAGATTTAAGGAAGACCGGATATGCTGCATACGGAAAGCTAAACTTCCAACCTGCAGTTGAAAGTGATGGTGACTGCTATGCACGTTGCATGGTGAGGTGCCGTGAGCTCTTCACTTCAATAGACCTGATCCAACAGGCAATCAGGAAGATCCCAGACGGGCCGACAGATGTGAAGGTCACCGGTGCCCCGGATGGTGAATATTTTACACGCTCAGAACAACCACGAGGGGAACTCGTCCATTATCTCAAGGGCAATGGCACGAAATTCCTTGTGAGGTCCAGGATCAGGACCCCGACCCTGACGAACATCCCGCCCCTGGTAAAGATGTTGCAGGGATGTGAACTAGCCGATGTCCCTGTCATTGTTTTATCAATAGACCCCTGTATCAGCTGCACGGAGAGGTGAAGAACCAATGGCATTCTTCGAGATGGCAAAAACTGCATTAAGGACTGTTCTTTCAAGGCCGGCAACGATCCGGTACCCTTTCGAACCAGCGAAAAAAACCCTCCTGACAAGGGGGCATGTGACTATTGATGAAAGTAAGTGTATCTCCTGCGGGACCTGCCAGAGGAAATGCCCCGCACAGGCAATTTTGTTAAACAAAGAGGAAAAGACCTGGCAGATTGACCGGCTCCGGTGTGTTGTCTGCAATTCCTGTATTGATACATGCCCGGTAAAATGCCTCTTTATGGATACCCAGTATACGGCGCCAGTTGTCAGCAGGGGTGTCGATATTATAACGATTACCTATGTAAAACCCGTGAAGGCCGCAGATAAAGGCGAAGCACAAGGCTAACCTTTTTTTTAAAAGTAATTTTCCGGCACCCACCCCCTAATTCACCCATGCATGATAGGTGTGGTGGAGCAGGTAACAATCTATTGCCAGTGAGCGGTGTATTCTGATTGTATTTTTAAGGAACATAGGTTTATTAATTACAGATTCCGGAAACCCCGAGTTTTACTGATTGAGTGGTTGCCCAACTCTTTTTAGCCTGCTATCAGCTTCGTTTAAAAAAGAGACCCGTAAATCATTTCCAACCAAAGATTTATCGTGTCCTTCGTGATATGATGAAACTAATTGAAAATAAATGGAAAATTGTGTATGTTATAAAAAAGGACTAAAAATCGAATTCCTTCAAGAGAGATAGTTGTTTATCTGGTTGACGAATTCAGGCAACCCTGGAACGACCGTGATGACAGACCCCCCATGTCCCATCCGTTCAATGGCGAGAATAGTCGCGATATATTTGCTATTCACCTGTGCTGATCAATACCCGGGTACAGGGTTGTCGATATCTGATTGCCTCATAGTGAATGCCGTGAGGGACATCAGATGATCGATGCGGACTTTTTTATCCTGTCAGCCCTGGGCCTGGCAACAGTTGTAATGGCGGTCATTGCCATCGTGCAGAAAAACCTGATCAGGGCGATAACGGCCTATGCAATCTGTAGTGTATGCCTGGCGATGATGTTTTTTTACCTCGCCTCCCCCTTTGCCGGGGCACTTGAACTCACGGTAGGTGCCGGACTGGTATCCGTGCTGTTTCTTGTTGCACTCATTCTTGGCGGCGGCGAGGAGGAAGAGGTGCCCGCATGAATGCAAAGAGCCTGTATGCACTCGTCCTTGGGACCGTTTTTTTCCTGATGTTTGTTTCCCTTCTGTCCCCGTATTATGCCCAATGGCCTGCCGTAACCCCTGCCGGGTCCTCTGCAGGTGTGGTGCTGTGGGAAGGACGGACGTTTGAGACCGTATTCCAGGGGTTCATCCTCCTGGCAGGGGTCATCTCGATTCTCCTGCTTGTCCGTTCCGGTACTGATGGAAGGAGGCCCCCATGACTCCATCCGGCCTGCCGGTGGTAATCATTGTTGCCGGGGCTCTTTTCGCAATCGGACTCGGTGGCATGATCGCCCGGAACCACCTGATTAAAATGGTGATGGGGTTGGAATTTCTTGGGAAAGCGGTTTCACTGCTCTTTATTCTCGGGGGGTACCTGGGCGGGGACACCGGGATATCCCAGGCGGTGGTCTTCACTCTTATTGCAATCGAGGCAGTCATTGCCGGTGTCGCCCTTGCCCTTGTAATCCTGATAAAGCGGGCCTGGAAAACCTTTGACAGCGAAATTATCTTCAGGCTTATCCGCGGTGGTGACCAATGATCAGTGCCCAGCCATGGATGCTTGTCGCGATCGTTTTAATACCGTTCCTTGGGACTCTCGCGATAATACTCCTTCATAACCGGCCTGATGTACGTGAGGCTGCTTCTCTTGCAGCATCAGTCCTTACGTTTGCCCTTTGTATTGTAACCCTCCCTTCAGCCTTTGCTGCAGAACCCGTGTCAACGCAGTCGTTTGAAGTACTTCCGGGGCTAAGTATTCAGCTCACGGCCGATGCTCTTGGGCTGTTGTTTGCATGTATTGCGTCCCTGCTCTGGATTATTACTACGATATTCAGCATCGGCTACATGCGCGGGCTCCGGGAGCATTCCCAGACCAGGTACTACGCCTGTTTCGCAATTTGTATCGGGTCTGTAATGGGTGTGGCGTTTTCCTCCAATCTTTTTGCTTTATTTGTTTTTTCGACTAGTTATGTGTTCTCAGCGTCTACGCACACGGTGAAGAGCGGAGATACGCTCCAGGCTATTTCGAAGAAATATCAAGTGTCCGTCGGCGCGCTCAAGAGGCTCAATTCTCTCAACACGGCAAAGTTGAAAATCGGGCAGGTGCTGGTCGTCACCACGGATGCGGACACTCCGGCGCGGACGAAAGCAAAGGGCGGCAAGACACCCGCGAGCGGTAACCAGAGAGCGATAACAACGGCCGGCGACACTGCGAACAGCGACTTCATCAGGTACAAAGTTGTCAAAGGAGATACAGTCGAAAGCCTCGCTGCGCGGTTCGACCTGGAAGAAGACGAGATCCTTGAGTTGAACAACTTGAAGAAGAAGAGCCTCACGCCCGGGAAGCTGATTCGTCTT
>JALOPT010000153.1 GCA_025453715.1 Methanoregulaceae archaeon
AGGCGTTCGTTCGCTCGGAGGCTATGCGGATATTTTTTTAAACCATGAGCCCATGACACGTTGTTACAGGATTAGCCCGGACCAGTTTATCCCGCTGGCACAGGTGTATGTTTCCCTGTGCGCAGGGGATTATTTAAGCTTCATCGCAAGGGACCCGGGGTCCGGCGAGCTTGTCGGTTTCATCTTCTGCAGTGACCTGTCCACTGACTGGTCTTCCCGTGATCCCTGTATGGCCAGGCTGTATTCACTTTTTCCTGGTATTGCCTCTGTCCTTGGCAGCCTGGAGCATCGTTACGGTGAACAATATCCTTCCGGACCCGGGGAGTCGCTTCATATTTTCCAGGTCGGTACGAGTCCCCGGTTCCAGGCCCGGGGGGTCGCGAAAGCCCTGGTATCGACTGCGGTGAACCATGCACGTACCAGGGGCTTTTCATATGCTCTTGCTGAATGCACCTCTCCTGCGTCCCGTGGTTTATTTTCATCCTGCGGATTTCTGGTGGCGTATGAGCAGCCATTCAGGAATGTTTCATGTGGTATGTCCTCCTGTTTTGCGGACCTCCCCGGAAGTATCACACTCATGGTCAGGAAATTATAATTGGGGGTATATATGTGACCTCCTGCCTGTCAGCCGCGAATTTGTATCAGGTGGTGGAACAGAGACTCTGAATGCATAATACTGAAAGAAGTGAAGGCAAAAACAGCAGGATAAATACAATCGTTAATACAGGAGATAAAACAATTCAAATCCGCTCTACAGCACGTACCGGTGCCCCTCCCGTTTTAGCAGTTCCTTCCGTTCGCGGTAATCCGGCATCAGCTGCCGTAACGATTCCCAGAACTCCCCTGAATGATTTTTATGCCTGACATGGCAGAGCTCGTGCATTACCACGTATTCTACCAGGCTAAGATGTGCCATAACGAGTCGTATATTGAAATTCAGCTGGTTCTTATGGTTGCAACTCCCCCAGCGCCTCCGGGCAATTCTCAACCGGAATGGTGGGGGGCTTATATCAAGGAGTGCTGCAAATTCCTGAATTTTATCCCTGATTATACGGTCTGCCTGTTCCCGGTACCAGTCCTGGACCCGCTTCCGAGTGAACTCTCTCCAATCGGGCACGGGCAACGAACCGGGTATGTTTACCACAAGATACCCCTTATCACACCGGATACCTCCCGTCACCGGTTCACCGGTGATGTCCAGGACAAACGGGTCGCCAAGGAAAAAAAACACTTCCCCATCTTGGTACTTCCGTTCTTCCGGTTGTTCTGCCATTGAATCAAGTAGCATGAGCCGTTTTACTATCCATGTGACTTTTTTCCCGGCAAGACCATGAATATATGATGCAGGAGTACCGTTCGGTGCCTTGATTTCAACCCGTTTTGTGTGATGGACGATAATCGATATGCTGTGCCGGCGGTGGCTGTAGGTGATATCGTAGGGGATTGTCAGTCCCCCGTAAACGATTGAATTTCCGGCCTTCATCGGATAGGTTCTCCACTAAATACCTGGTTTCGTGATCGCCGGTAATGGTCGATGACCATCTGTACCCGGGCTGTCCCGCCATCCCGGTGGAGTTCTGTATGGGCACGGGCATGACAGAACGCACAGAGGGTAACGAGGTTTGAAAGGTCGTCATTTGTCGGGTCCCGGTCGATATGGTGGATGTGTAACCCCTCGCTGGTGTCACAAATAACACACCGGTGACTGTCTCGATCTAGAACCATACCCCGTGTCAATTTCCATTCTTTTAATGAATACTTCTGCCAGTTTGACACTGGTTTTCTGAAACGGGTGCAAAAAATGCGGGGTCCCCGGTATATTGCATGAACACAGGGGTAGCAGTTCATTTTATAGGCGTTTTGTCCCGGGGCCGCTTTACAGCGGAGCGGGCTGGTTGCGTCGAAACTATCAAGCGACAACTGGACCTCTTTTTTCATGAAACGGTCTGTCCCCTTAAATATCCCCGGACCCGGGATGAAGAAATTCATCTGTTTTATTTTGACCCTGAATTTTATTAATTGTTAACGCCCGTGTCCTGGACACTAGTCAATAGCAGGCACAAGGAAAATCGAACCCGGTTCAATATACAGCGGATGGCATGGCCCGGGTAGTCCCTGCCGGAAGAAGGATTTCAAACCGTGAACCACGGCACGCCAACCCGGTTTCTTTGGCTGATTGCCCGGTAATACCGGGGACTTCCCATGTCAGAAAGAGGCCGTACTCGGTGTTTTTACCTTTGTGCCATGCCAAAAATACTCATTTTTTCTTTTAAACTGGGACGCTTTTTAACGACCTCCAGAAATATTAAGGGTTTATTGGTAATTATCCCGGGTATCGGGAGGTGTAATAGGGCTTAATTCGAGGTTATAACACACAATACAGGGTTAAAGGGAGCCGGTATCAAGAAGACACTGTTCCAGGAAGGAGCGGTCAATGACACCCCCTGGAAAAAGGTCGTAACCGGTGTAAAATTGTTCTCGTACCTGCAAAACCGGTGCCCTGGCCTGGCTGAGCCCTCCGTTGCGGAGGTCATGGATGGCCCTGGTGCTCCCCATATACACCTCCTCGAATACGACATCATTATCCCAGAGCTCCTGTTTCAGGTGATTCGAGTATTCACAGGAATCGAGGCAGAATACTTTAATCGTTTTCATGATACGGCACACCGGAGAATTTTTATTGTCGATAAGGCATCTTTTTTGCACGAACCGGAGGTATACTGCCCGGAAATGTCATATATAGCCATGAAATCTTTTTTTAACAGGCTGACTTCAGATAAGATTCATGGGATAATGTAACAATACAGGGACCCGGTATCTGTTTTAAAAACTGATGCAGTCCTTTCATAAATTGGGGATAATAACGGATGAATGTTATCGTTATTCCAGTACATTGCGGTCCGCAGGCCTTCTGGTATCCTGTGTTTTTGCGTGAAATGCGAATCCCTATATATTAATGCGTTGAATAAGGAATCCATGACTGATAATGTTCCAAAACCAGCTCCACTCAGGATTGTGGCGGGAGTAATCCTCGGTATATTTGCCGGATTTTTTATATTTTTTGCGATTTCCCTCCTGGTTGGGATGATCAACGACATTCTCGGCACTTCCCTTTCCATGAGTATGAAGTTTAATGAAGATATCTGGAGTGCAGTCCTTCTCGTGGTAATTATAATTATTTGTACGGCCGGGCTGTTATGGCTGATTTATAAAACTCCCCCTACACCGGAATCAGAGGACTGAATAGCCGTTATTGGGTATAACACGTGGATAGCGTAAACACCAGAGGTATGAACAGGCTGGATTATCTTCTGGTATATGGGGTTGTTCCCAGGCAGTTTCATGGAAATCCTCATCTTTATGAAAGGAGGTACAATGGCGGGCTTAGAGCGGAGGGGGGGGTTCACATGATCCCGGTCCTACATCCACTACGATAATCTTCCGGCAGGAAAATAACATCTTTTATGGTTCTGATTTGGGGTTAGCAATCACGACCACAAACCACTTGGCACCTTGAGTGCCACCTTTCTGCAATACGTTCAGGTTTTTAAAATGAACAAATATGATTCCTTACACGAGGAGACGCATTCCTATACCCTGAAACAGCTTGGCTGGACAGAAGAATATACCCGGGCATTTCAAAAATATTCCGGACCCTATGTACCCGGCCGCGTGGCCTGCCGGCAGAAAACCGTCTGGGATGTTTTTATCGATGGGGGATCTGTTACGGCCGGGATCTCCGGTGCCCTGCGCAAGTTAGGCCGTTTTCCCGCAGTGGGTGATTTTATCGTGCTGCTCCACCAGCCGGAAGCCGGCTCCTCCACGATCGTTGATATCCTGCCGCAGAAATCCGTATTCACACGGGGAACTTCCGGTAAAGATGGCACAGACCAGGTCATTGCAGCCAACATCGATATCGTGTTTATTGTCACGGCAGCCGGTCATGACCTCAACGCACGGAGGATTGAACGATATCTTTCTATTGCCCATGCGTCTGGTGCAAAACCGGTAATCCTGATTAATAAATCCGATCTTGCGGATGACCCTGCAGTGCTTACTGATGAGATTATCCCGGTCGCATCCGGTATTCCGGTTATTCCTATGAGTGCCATCAGTGGTTATGGGCTCGTCCGGCTCGAACCGTTTCTTACATCTGGCACAACGATTGTCCTCATCGGTTCATCCGGTGTCGGAAAGTCTACGCTGATCAACCGGCTGCTGGACCGGCCTATCCAGGAAACTACCGTTATCCGCGACTATGACGGGAAAGGCCGGCATACAACAACCGTACGGCAGCTCTTCGTTATGAAGAGCGGGGCACTCATGATCGATAATCCCGGGCTCCAGCGGGGCACTCATGATCGATAATCCCGGGCTCCGGGAGGTTGGCATTGGCACAGCATCATCCGGTATTGCTGAAACATTTCCGGATATTCTAAAACTTGCAACCGGGTGCCGGTTCTCGGACTGCCATCACGAGCAGGAGCCGGGTTGTGCCGTGCTGGAAGCATTGAGGAGTGGGAAACTTATTTCATCAAGGCTTGAAAATTATCACAGGCTCGTGCGGGAACTTGCGTTCGAGCAGGAGAAAGCCGAGATAGGTCTGGCACGGTCTGAACGAAGGCGGTGGAAAGGAATCACGAAACTCGCAAAGGAGATCAAAAAGGGGAAGGAGGATTTTTAAAGGAACTAAGTATGTTTGATTTTTGATTGTAATCGCTGTCAATTGTGTGCTATTAAAAAAATCATCTGAATCATCTGTAATTCCACACTCGTCACTATCTGACCCTGGTGCCGCAGCGGGGGAATTATTTTCCCCGGGTTCAATAGAGTATAAGCAGTTGACGAAGGTGAATTCTCCCATGTCCGAAAAAAGCAGCCCTGGTACTCTCGCCTCTGTGAAGTTCAGGACCATTGCCCATTTTTATGACCCTGATGACCCGACCCCTGAATATAACCGTGAACTCACCGATCGTGCTGAAAATGCCATCGTCCTTTCAGTCCTTGATGTGCCGGATAAGAAAATCTCACCAGTCTGCGACCATATTGAACTCCTGTTCCCTGGACCGGACCTTACACCCGGACGCGAGACTGCTATCGTTTCCGCGACCAGGTCCCATTTTAAGAACCGGTCCAGCGAGATAAAAAGGAGCAGCATCCTGACTATCCGGGTCGGGCTTCGGGAAGTCTGGCTCACAGTC
>JALOPT010000154.1 GCA_025453715.1 Methanoregulaceae archaeon
ACCATAACGGCAGCGGTAACACCCCGACGAATGCGTATGAGTACCACTCATCGTATAATGCTCCCCTGAACTACTCCTTTGATTGCGCAAATGTCAGGTTCATTGTTCTGAATAGCCCTGACCCGAATAACGCTAATGGAGATGACCCGCATACTTCACTTGCTCTTGCTACAAGCCAGGAAGCATGGCTCGAGGAGCAGCTAAACAACAATCTCGCAGGAACGTTCACGATACATCACCATCCAATCTGGGATTATTACAGTAATACGAGTAATCCCGACCTCCAGCCATGGGAAACCCTGTACCATTCCTATAATATCAGTGCAACATTCGCAGGCCATACCCATAATTACCAGCGGTATTCCGTGATGGGGATCCCCTATTTCATCGTCGGTGATGCCGGGGGCCAATGTGCAGACCTTGTCTCAAACAACACCCCTCCGGTGTGGTACCAGTTAGGTGAAACGCGGGTGCTGGGGTACCTGAAAGTTGCCGTAGATCCGGCAAATAACACGGCGACAGCCCAGGAGATCATCATCGCCTCTGTCCAGGAGGATGATGATAATGAGACCCCGTATGTCTATCCACAGCCGGATGTTATAGACACGTTCACATTCCCCCTGAAAACTAACCCGTCCCCACCGGATCCCTTGGGTATCCCGATCACGGCTCCAGCAGTTATCAGCACCCCGGGGCACTACCGGCTGATGAACAACCTTTCCAATTCAACCGCGGAAACGGCCATCCTCATCACAGCCTCCGACGTTCTCCTGGATGGGAATGGGCATATTCTTGAGGGGGACCAAAGTGAAAACAGCAAGGGTCTGTTAATCAGCGGAGGGCCGGCAGGAACGGGGAATGTCACGGTGCGTGGGCTGACCGTATCAGACTGGGAGATGGGAATTAGTGCCAACAACCTGGCCGGCGGAGAAATCAGCGGATGCAATGCTACACGGAGTGTGTTTGGGGTGTATATTAACAGCAGCGAGGGGGTCCTGCTGAAAGGGGTAAATGCATCAGGTAACATTCCGAAAAACGGAGGTGGCGGAACCGGCATCACCCTCTATTATTCTCCCTCCTGTATAGTCACCTGTTCCACGGCTTCCCGTAACGGGTGGGGTGCCCCGCTCGAGGTCGGGGGATACGGGGTCCTCCTAGATCAATCGCCCGGGACTGAAATCAGCGGGTGTACGATCAATGGGAACCTGAACACGGCCATCGAGGACAACAGTGCCCCGGCAGCTATGCTGCTGACCAGGAATGAGATTTCAGAAAACGGCGGAAATGGGGGTATCTTCCTTGGGACCCTTCACAGCAGTCGTACACAAAACTGCACTATCTCCGAAAACCAACTGTCAAAAAATGCGGCCGGGATAACGATTGATCAGGCGGATCATTGCCTCATGGACCGGAATGAGGTGACCGGAGGCGGAGTCGGGATAAGTATTGTATCCTCGCGGAACGCCACGCTGACAGGGAACGTCATGGCCGGAAACGAGTTCAATCTCCAGGTGTATAGTTCAGAAGAACAGTATTACCAGCATGTGATCGGGACATCAAACACGGTTAACGGAAAGCCGGTGTATTACTTTTACCAAAAGCCCGGTGCAGTGGTCGATGCAACAAGCCGGGCAGGGACCGTGTACGGGATCGGGTCACCGGGAATCATCATCCAGGATGTTACCCTGACAAACAGCTCCACCGGGGTCTTTCTCTTCGATTCTGATTCAGCCCAGGTGCGGAACGTAACCACAGGCGGCAACCAGGTCGGGATCTCCATTACCGGGTGTAACGACCTCTCGGTCAACAACAGCACCGCATCCGGTAATTCCGTCACCGGGTTTGATATACAGAATTCAGGGAATGTGACTCTCCGGGGTGTAATAGCGAATGAAAACAGAAACCCGCATCCGGATACCGGCTCTGGAATCTCCATTGATACCGGCAGCAATATTTACATTATTAATGCGACGACGGACAGGAACAAGTTTGCCGGGATCGAAATATCAGGGAGTGACAAGACACTCCTTTCACAAGTAGCAGCCTCCGGGAACGGGGTAGCCGGGCTGGTTATCAGTGGGGACGGGACACAGGTGACAGGTTGCAGGATCTGGGATAACGGCGAGGCTGGGATCGGCCTTATCCGGGCATACGATTCTATGATAGTGAACAACTGGCTTTCTAATACCGTGAATGTCCAGATCGGGGATGATGTCACCGGCACAATCTGGAACACCCCCAAAACGGCCGGCAATAATATCGTCAACGGGCCCTTCCTCGGTGGGAATTACTGGGCCAACCCGGCCGGCACCGGCTGGTCACAGGTTACACCTGACCGTGGGGACGGGTTCTGTACTGCCCCGTTTGTAATTGATGCGAACAATACTGATTTCCTGCCACTCCATTCCTATACCCCGAAACCAACCCTCCTGGCGGATTTCGAGGTCTCACCAGTTACCGGGAACGCCCCACTGACCGTGAAATGTACTGATAAATCCATCGGGAATCCAAGCATGCGGGTCTACAATTTCGGCGATGGCGTTAATGTAACCGGGCCGAACCCGGTCCACACCTACAGGTTCCCTGGTGTTTACACGATCACCCTGACCATTACGAAATATAACCCTGCAACAGACTCTGTAATGAGCAGTGTGGCTACAAAAACAAATGTTATCACGGTCACCAAAGTACCTTTTGTTATACCAGTCGCAAAATTCACTGCATCCCCGGTCAATGGGACTGCTCCTCTGACCGTTACATTTACCGATCAATCCGCCGGGAACCCCACCTTTTACAATTATGATTTCGGTGACGGGGTTAACATGACCGGGTCAAACCCGGTTCATACGTACAGGCTCCCCGGTATCTACAATGTGACCTTGACGGTCCTGAAAAATGATGGACTCAATGGTTCGGTTGTTAGTAATGCATCTGTTCAGAACGGCCTGATCCGGGTCAACGGGAAATAATATTTTACCTCTTTTTTCCGGCATTGAGGTGATGAATGCCTGCCCTAATTCGAAAGGCCCACCGTTCATGCCGCAATACCCGGCATGACCGCGTCCTTACCCTGAAACAATTTCTCCGCTGGCAATCCTGAACAGTGTTGAGAAAATTCTGAAGTATCTCCATTAATTCATACCTAAAAACACATTATATTCTCAAAAAAAAGACAAACAACGTGATCCAAAGGCTCTTTCTCCAGAGACTAAAAATAAAAAGGGGGTTATTGCTGACCCCGTGGCTCCCTTCTCTGCCCCGGTTTTGGGGCATGTACTATGTTGACCCGAACGGGGTTATAAGAGTCCGGCTGGTCACCCTGCAAAAAATAGAATACTTTCGAATATCACAGGAGCGATTTCCCTGACTGGTACGCGATCACCTTGGTGAAGGCGGTGATGGTACCTTGTGCACTTGACTGCTCATTGTAGGTCAGGTCTTCAGCCTTCGAAGTGTTTGTGCGTGCCTCCTGGATATGTGCTTTAATATAGGCCATTGCCGAGCCCGTTGCCGGGATCATTACCTGCGATGAGCCGTAGGGCTTGACATTAATATCATAGTTAAGGGCAACCGGGTTGGTTGCATCGGTTCCGACGAACCGGTCATTGGCATTGGTGGTTACTTCTCCGATGGTCAGGTCGTACTTGCTGCCCGCCTGGACGATGTTACAGTAGGCCGGAATTATGTCGACCGGGTAGGCTGAGAACGGACAGAGCATCCGGTCGCTTGCTGCGGTGTAGTTGCCAGCACCGTCGAGCATGATGTTCTCTGAACCGACCACATTTCCCCCGTCAGCAGTTGCAGCAAAGGTTAATCCGGTCTTTGCATTGAGGTTGGACTGTGAAATTACCTTGTTCCGGGTATCGATGTTCATGCTCTTTGTAAATACTGTGTGTCCTGCCTGTGCAACGATGTTCGCGTCATAGGCGGTCGTGTAACGGACTTCGCCCGGGTCCAATGCTCCGGTATGTAATCCCCCTTTGGCGAAGACCTCACTCCATCCAATAACTTCATAGAGTTCAACCAGATCCTGCCATGTTGTTCCCGAAGGAGTATCAACAACCTGTTGATTTAACAGAGACTGGGGAATGGATACGCTTGTTACCCATGGAGGCGTCAGTCCGGGATAAAGTATATAGCTACCTCCACCAGCCGCTAACTGGTTTAACATACCCTGAGTGAAGGGGGCAGGTGGCCCACCTGCGGGCATTGTGAGAATATACATTGCCTGCCCGCTGGATGTGGTGGTCCATGCCCCGGCATCGGTTTCCATGGTAATCCCGACAACATCAGCAGTCGTTGTCGTCGAAAGCGT
>JALOPT010000155.1 GCA_025453715.1 Methanoregulaceae archaeon
TCTGAAGCCAGGGGGCAGGTCCTGTACATGGGCCTGCAGAAGGTACTCATCTTCGCTATGATCATCCTCGAAGCGGCACCCAACCTTATCGGAGGGTTCATGCAACCAGACCCACAGATTGCAATGACTTTCTTTGGTGGGAACATGTTTGCCGTTTCATTCATTATCTTCCTCCAGATTTGTATCGGGGGACTGATCGTTGTATTTATGGATGAAGTAGTGACCAAGTGGGGTATCGGATCCGGTGTGGGACTATTTATTATCGCAGGTATTTCACAGGCACTTGTCAACGGGTTTATCAACTGGGCGCCACTCAACGATGCATATCCCGTGGGTTTCTTCCCCAGGATTGTAGCGGTGATCATGGATGGTGCGAACTTCATCCAGTATATGGGGCCGGAACTCCTCGCGCTCGTCACGACAATCGTGATATTCCTCGTCATTGTGTACGTGGAATCGACCCGTATCGAGATCCCTCTCGCCCATGCCCAGGTCCGCGGAGCACGTGCAAGGTTCCCGGTAAAACTGATCTATGCATCGGTTCTGCCGATGATCCTCGTCCGTGTCCTGCAGGCGAATATCCAGATGATAGGGTTGTTCCTCAACAACATCGGGATTACCATATTTGGGACCTATGTCGGGACGACTCCGGTAAACGGCCTGATGTATTATCTTGCACCGATTAACGGTCCCTATGACTGGATGTGGTGGGCATATCCGATTGTCAATGAACCATGGCAGATCCTTATCCGCCTTGGTATTGATACTGCAGTTGTCGTTATCGGTGGTGCGATATTTGCCCTGTTCTGGATCAAGACAGCCGGGCTCGATTCAAAAGATGTGGCACGGCAGATCCAGGGCTCCGGGATGTCAATTCCGGGGTACCGGCGAAACCCCCAGGTGCTTGAGAAGTACCTCGACCGTTATATCCCGCGGGTCACCGTGATCGGCGGGGTATTTATCGGTGTGCTCAGTGTCGTTGCCAACCTTTTCGGTGTAATCGGTGGTGTGAGCGGCACAGGGTTGTTGCTGACGGTGAGTATTACCTATCGTCTCTACGAAGAGATTGCAAGCCAGCAGATTATGGAAATGTACCCGTTCATGCGAACATTCTTTGGAAAAGAGTAAAATTTCTGGAATTGGTGTGAGAGAAATGGCCGGAAGGAAAGTGATCATTACTGGTGTACCGGGTGTGGGAAAGACGACCGTTGTAAACGGTGCCCTTGAAAAGCTGAAAGAGGAAGGTATCACCTACCAGTCCCTCAATTTTGGGACCTTTATGTTTGAAGTCGCACAGAAGGAAGGGTATGCAAAGGACCGCGATGAAATGCGGAAACTGGACAAGGACGTCCAGAAAAACCTGCAGAAACTCGCAGCAAAGGCAATGTCCCGGATATCCGGTAATGTACTCATCGATACCCATGCCTCAGTCAAGACCCCGAAGGGGTACCTCCCGGGGCTCCCGGAATGGGTACTGAAGGAATTAATGCCTGATGTAATTGTACTGGTGGAGACCGATGAGGACCAGATCCTCCTGCGTCGTCTCAGTGATGCAACACGGGTCCGTGATATGGAAGGTGCAGGTGGCATTGCCGAGCACCAGCAGTTTAACCGTTCTTTTGGGGCCTCATACTCGATGCTCACCGGGTGTACGGTTAAAATCATCCGGAACCAGGATTTCCTTCTTGAAAGGGCCACAATGGACATGGCTGATGTCCTCAGGTGACTAAATGGACCTGAAAAAATACAGTGGATACATCGCCCTCGTACTTGCGATGCTCCTTATCATTTCCTACAGTATCCCGTCCATCCATACTGGTGTCGGGCAGGGCATTGATACAGCCTTCGGCCCGCTTGTTGACACGCTGCAAATTCCGTTCTTTATCCTGATTATCATTCTCTCGACAATCACAGCTCTCTATTCATCTCTTATCCAGAAGTATACGATTGATTACGAAAAAATGCAGGACACGCAGGAACGGATGAAGGAGTTCCAGAAAGAGTACCGGGAAGCCCAGCTCTCACAGGATGAGAAACGGGTTAAAAAACTTGAGGTAAAACGTGACAGGATGATGAAAGAGCAGCTGCAACTCTCACAGCAGCAGTTCAAACCGATGGCATATATTCTCCTGCTTACCGTACCAATCTTTTTCTGGTTGCTGTTTCGGCTTGCCAGCGATACCAGTACCATAGTGATGCCATTCTTTGGCGCCAGTACGCTCGCAGCAGGTATCCTTGGGCCGGTCCCTGCATGGATGCTCTGGTACATGTTCTGTTCCCTTGCGATCAGCCAGGTAATCAGGAAGTCCCTCAACATCGGGGGCCTCTGATGCGTATCACCGTGAGCGGACTTCCCGGGAGCGGGACGACCTCACTGGCACGCTACCTATCTGAAAAACATAATTTTCAACTGATCTCCGCAGGGGAGGTCTTTCGCCAGATGGCAAAAGAGCATAACATGGACCTTCCTGAATTCGGTGCGCTCGCAGAGAGTGATCCATCGTTTGACCGGATGATTGACGAACGCCAGAAAGAAATTGCAGAATCCCGGGATAATATCATTGTTGAGGGCAGACTGTCCGGCTGGATGGTTCCCTCGGCGGACTTAAAGATCTGGATTAATGCTCCACTTGACTGCCGGGTCAGGAGAATCCAGTTCAGGGATGAAGTTATCAACGAAGAAACAGCGAAATTTACTACCGAAGAGAGGGAAAAGTGTGAAGCGCTGCGCTACCGGATGTATTACCAGATCGATATCACGGACCTCGGGCTCTATCATATGATCCTGAATTCTGAACACTGGGGTATTGAGCAGATTGGTGCGATTGTTGATACCGCCATTGCTGTGACCAGGAAATAATCCGTCGCATCAGTTTCTTTTTCTAGATCCCCCGAGAGGTCGTCAGATGAACTTTGTGTTACCTCTTCATATGGTTTAATCCCGGATAACAGGTAACCCGATATTACAAAGAAAACAGGTAAGATCATGAATAATGCCGGGACCGGGGATCGGATCGAGGTACTTCTCGTAAAAAAATGGGATACAGAAGATATCCGTTCACTGTACCGGGAAGCTGGGTGGTGGAAGGAAGAATGGGACCCGGTCCACCTGGACCTCCTGGTAGTAGGTTCACTGGCATTTGCCGTGGCTGTTGATCATGAAACGGGATGCGCCGTTGCGATGGGCCGGGCGATTTCAGACGGTTGTTCTGATGCCTATATCCAGGACCTGGTCGTGAAATCAGGGTACCGTGAAAGTGGTATCGGCCGGAAGATTCTTTCAGCCCTTGTTACGAGTTGCCAGGCCCTGGGTATAACGTGGATAGCGCTGATTGCCGAACCGGGGACTGAGCAGTTCTATGTCCCATCCGGGTTTGAAAGGATGGAAGGCTATGTTCCGATGATATTCAAGGGACTGATAAGAGGAGAAACATCCAATGCTGACCAAACGTGATTTCCGACCGGTAACAATTGGTGACAGGGAATTCTTTGCGCACCATTACAAAAAGTACCCCCAGGTACACAGCGATAATACGTTCACGAACATGGTGTGCTGGAACCCGTATGCACATTATGAATATGCCTATGTCCGGGGTAACCTGGTACTGTCCAGTACCATTGAAGAAAAAACCACGTTTCGTCCTCCGATAGGCCCCCGGGACCCGTCAGTCCTGGCCGACGTAATCAGGCTTGCCATAGCTGAAGGTGATGATATACCCCTTGTCCTGGTGGACAACCCGTCGAAGTCATGGATCAAGGGGATATATCCTGATCTGCCGCTGTACCCTGACCGCAACTACCATGAATACCTTTACCGGACTAAGGACCTCGCAGACCTCCCGGGAAAGAAATTCCTCACCATCCGGCACCACCTGAATAAATTCCAGAGGAACTGCATGCCTGAAATAGAGCCCCTTACCGGGAAAAACTTAAATGAGGTAAGGGATTTTCTTATCCGGTGGTGTGAGTGGAAAAACTGTGATTCAGAGCCTATTCTTGCATATGAGAAAGACGCAGTCTTCTTTGCGGTCTCACATTTCATCGAACTTGGCCTGATGGGCCTTGCAATCCGTGTGCGGGGATCAATTGGTGCAATGGCGTTGTTTGAACCGCTCAACGAGACAACCGCGCTTGTGCATTTTGAGAAAGGCTTACCTGATTGTGAAGGTATATATAAGTCCATCAACCAGGAAACCGCCAGGCTCCTCCTCGACCGTTTCCCTTATATCAACAGGGAGAGTGATATGGGGGTTTCAGGGCTCCGCGAGGCCAAGATGCGGTACCATCC
>JALOPT010000156.1 GCA_025453715.1 Methanoregulaceae archaeon
TCATAGAGTGGATTGATGGGGGCATCCTGCCACCAGAGGTAGAGGAATACTTCGAGTGCCCTCCAGTTCCGTATCGGGGATACGTTCAGCTGGAGCGGGTTTAAGGGGTTCTGGACTGCAAGTTCGAGATCTGCCCGGTTCCACGACTCGTACCACCGGTTCCCCTGTATTGTTACACAGGGCCCGGTGGTTGCAAGGTGGATCCGCAGCGGGTTCTGTTTCAGGAGCTTGCAGCACCAGCGGTTGTCCTTTGCGGGGGGTCCTGCCTTTTCGACGGCTGCCCAGAAATCGCCGGCCTTACGTATGACCTCAACCCCCATCGACCGGACAAACTCTATCGTTTCCGGGAACTCGATACCGGTATCGAGGAAAAATGCATCATTCACTCCTGCCTTCCTGGCAAGCAGGAGGATGGCAGTGCTGTCCTTACCTCCGGAGAACGAGACATTTACAACCGGACGGTCCTTCATATGCTGTTTTATCGAGCGGACTGCGTTTCGTTCAAGGTTTTTTAAGTGGTATGTATTCCTGGCAACCGCTTCAGACCATTCCGGGTCCTTCGGTCTTACGGGGGTGACTGGCATTACTTCTTTTACACGGAGAGATCCGTCTTTAAGCACCGCTGTTCCATACCTTCCGCGGTACTTCACAATCACGGTGCCGTCCGGGATACCGGTTGTAACCGTGAACCGTTTCCCCCCGATCCTGCCCCTGGTGTCACGATCGCCGGAAAGGACCCCGGTTTGTTCGAGGTCAATGATCCCTTTCGTTGCATGCGGGAGGACAAACGGAATGGCCTCGGGGGTAATATCAAATTTGCATTTCCTGGAAACAGGGTCGAAGGAAATCCAACCGAAACGGGACCCGTTTACAATAATAAGGTCGTTCCTGTCGAGGCCTCCGGCTTTGTTCAGGAGGACAATATGGGGAAGCGGCACATCCCCGAACTGCCCGGAAACAAGTGATGTTATCATTTCACGGTCCGCCCTGAGAGCAGGGCGGACATCGTAAGGCTGGAGGAGTTCAATCGCCCGGCCATCCGCGCCACAGCTACATGACCTGCCGATGAGCGGGACATTGCACTGGTCACACCAGAAGAGGGTGGTCTTTACCGGGGGCTCTCTCATCAGTGTAGCATTGGGGCGGAGCGCTCATAATAGCGATCTTTGAGGACTGGTACTGCAGCTGGTATTTGTACCGGTAGAGGGAAAATGACCCGGTTTTATTCTGACATGGACAGGTTACCCGGATTTATACTCTACCTGTCTTCATGTTACAACGCCGTATCGTTTATCCGGCTGGGAGGGGATAACTATTATCTTCCTCTGCATTTCATCTCTCTTTTAAATTGAAAGGTAACCGGGGATTTTTCCGGCGGGGGTATTCATTGGCAGGGGACCCCCGGCAGGAAACTGGCCTGGCGGTTCCGGTTTACTGAAGGAATGACTCCATGCTTGAAACCTGGCTTGCTGCAACAATCCTCATCATAACCGGGGTACTTGCTGGTTTTTCATCAGGACTCCTCGGTCTTGCCGGTTCATACCTTGATAACCCCGTAATGTACTGGATGCTCACCCATTACGGGTATGACACGGATACGTCCGTCCGTGTAGCATTTGGTACATCAGTTGCCATTGCACTGGTAATATCGGCTGTCAATACCAGGGAGCACGCAAAAGAACGATCTATTATCTGGAAAATCGTTCTTCTGATAGGAGGTGCAGGTATAATCGGTGGTCTTATCGGTGGATCAATTGCGACGCATGTCCCGGGTGGACCACTAAAAATATTGTTCGGGCTGTTCCTCATCATATCCGCTGTACGGATGGTCCTGCCCCTGCCAAAGGACTGGGGAAAAAAACGAATTCCCTGGATTTACTGGAGTATTGCCGGCTTTTTTTTTGGAATGCTATCCGGGATCATCGGCATTGGAGGTGGGCTTATCATCCTCCCGATATTAGTCTGCATTTTCGGGGTGCCGGTGCATGAAGCCATGGCAACCTCCTCGGCATGTATCATGTTCTCATCGACAGGGAGCACGATCGCGTATATTGTCAACGGAATCGGGGTGGAGGGCCTTCCCCCGTTCAGCTTAGGGTACGTAAACCTGGCCTTCTGGGGAATTCTTGTATGCGTGACCATCCCGTTTACCATTCTCGGGGTCCATGTTGCAAACCATCTCCCTGCCCGAAAACTATCGGTAATTTTTGCATTCCTGCTTGTCCTCATCGCCCTCTATATGCTCGGTATAATCCCTGCCCCCACCTGAGTCCCGGTATGTGCTGATGTGATTTTTCAGGAAATTTCCCAGATTTTAGGTTGTGACAGTAATCTGGTAAAATCATTGTTATACTGCTCTATCACCGGAACATGGTTTTAACGTGCATTGACCCCGGGAAAATATACCCGATCACGGGAGATAAACCTATTAAGGAAAAAAATTGGTAAATAGTAGCATCTATCGTCTTTTATCTGATTTCCTGCCGCTCAATCGAGGAAATATAGGAGACCCCGATCTTTGCCCTGCGTAACCTGGTCTCATCCATAAGGTGGCGCATATCTACGAACTCCCCCTCCCCGGCGATGGTTTTTACCTGCCTGGAGAGTTCGAATTTCGAGTCAAAGGGGGTATTCCTAAACACAACCCCGTGGTTATGGAGGTACATCGTCGCTTTCCCCTTGTTCTCCGGGTGGATATAATGGAGTGAATCAAGGTCTTTTGACGAGAACGCGGAGAGGTCACCCGATAGATCAATGCCATAACCAAAACTCACCAGGGTATCACCACGGTACCGTGGTTCCCGGTTTGTATCATTCCAGTTGTTGTAATTTTCCGGGTCCATGATAGACTTATGGTTTGACGGTGCATGTCCCTTCAGCGGAGAATGGATGATCTCAGAACTGATTACCCCTTCCACTACCCCCCAGATAACGAGGCTGATAATGCCATGGAAATCTGTCCTCCTTGCCCGTGCCAGGGTAAATATTGCCGAATAGATCTCTGCGAGTGATACCCCGTTCTCGCGTGATGTCTCAAAGGCGAACAGCTCGTGGAACGGTCCGGAAAGCCGCACATCGAACCCTGTGAAGATCTTTACCTCCCCTGTATCCTTCACCGGAGTAAAGAAATCCGGGGTAAAATGACCGTCAGTCGGGACATAGACCATCGATCCATGGAGCGTGATCATCTCACCCATCAATGGCATCGCGTCCTCTGCGTTCTTTCCAAGCGCACCGAGGCCGAGCGAATAATCAGCTTCCTTAAACCCGAGTGTCCTGATGTCCTGTGCTGTAATATCAGACTGGAGGACTTTTATGAGGTCACCAGTGACAATAAGGGAGGCAGTCTTAGGGGAACCCGGTTCTATCGCATATGTGACCCCGTCGACTATGAAAGAGGGGTGCCTGACCCCGAACAGGACTCCTTCCTCGCTGGGTTTCACCCGGCAGGCAACCTGTGCCTCCTGGAGCGTGGGGTAAATATCAAGGACTTTCAGGAACCCGGACATTTCAAGCACGCTCCTTGGAAAATCCCTGACATTAATCAGGGCAAGTGTCCCGTCACGTTGTTTCAGCCTCTTCTTCAGTCCGAGAAGTACGCGGATTCCGGCACTTGACAGGTAGTCCACTCCCCCGAGACTAATTATTACTGATCTTGTATCATCCCTCACAATTTCCTTCAGCCCTGTCTCCAGTTGCTGTGAACCAAACCCGTCCAGTCTTCCAGTCAGGGTTACAACCGGTACCTCGTCCTCATCTGCCAGCCGGATCTCAATACTCATGCCTAATCCCTTGCCTCCTGAAAAGTTGTATTGATCCCCTGACTCATTAAATGGGTGTATCCGTCAGTTGACCGGTGTGGATCTGTGAAAATGTGACCCTGCCCCCGCTTTCAAGATACCGTTTGACTTTCTTCTGGCTTTCAGAAAGGGCCCCTGTTTTCCCGCTCTTCACCTCGACAAAAATAATGTCTTCCAGCTCTTTTTCTTCTGATAATCCTGAAAAGACGATCAGGTCGACCGGTGTCCCAATAAAACGCGTGTCCCGCGGGCTCCACGGGAAATCAGGGAAATAAGGCACAAGGTGCTGCGTTATATTCCCCCTGATGGTTGCACCGCTCTGTTTCACCGCTTCAGCCCTCGAGGCCTTTTCCCGCCCGATAACCCATTCGCGGTTGAGGATATCTGCACGGCCTGCGGCTTCACTTTCAAGAGAACTCACCTTCCAGTCTTCGAACAACTGCCGTGCCCGGGACTCGGTTACACCGG
>JALOPT010000157.1 GCA_025453715.1 Methanoregulaceae archaeon
CGGATTATAGATGCGTGACTCGGGAACGGCCCTCTCCAGCCTTGCCGCAAGGGATTCGAGGATCGTAATATCGGTCTCGATAATATCTTCGATACCAGGCCTCTGAATTTTTACCGCAACAAGAGTCCCATCCCTGAGGCGCGCACGATGGACCTGTGCAATGGATGCAGACGCAATGGGTTCCTCCTCGATTTCGAGAAATATCTCCTTGTAATCAGGGCATGAATCCCTGATAACAGGGAGGATCTGGCTGAACGGGAGCGGATTGTTGTGGTCCTGGAGCTTTTCAAGCTCCTCGATAAGCGGCTGGGGCAGGAGCTCCTGCCGGGTGCTCATAATCTGGCCCAGCTTTACGAATGTGGGCCCGAGCTCCTCTATTGCAAGCCTGATCCGGATATAAACAGAAAGCTGTTCCTCCGGGGTACCCCCCCTGATGCGGAAACGGCGGACACCCGGGAACAGTTCTTCAAGGAAACTCCCAAAGCCATATTTAACGAGTACATCAGCGATCTGACCGTAGCGCCTGAACCGGGTGACCATTGGACTATCCTTATGCTCATTTCAACGGATTACCAGAAAAAGAGTTTGATGAAATCCCCAACGGGCATCGGGGACATGTGCTCATTTGTGGCAGAAATAGGCAGTTACACCTTCATCCGAAATAGTATCAATTCTTGCAAAACCTACCCGTTCGAACTGGACGACTTTATCCTCCATGGACCTGACAGTGCCTTCACAAAGGCCCTGTATGTCCCCATCCGGGGTATGGAGCGTGCAACGGGTGGCATCTCCAACCGGGAGCCACTGGACTACCGGGGCTTTCAACGCCCGGGCATCAGAAAGTGCATCTCCTCCGTAGGTTAGATGCGGGGTCCCGGAAGACCAGTCAACGTGTACATTAAAGAGGTCTTTTAACCGGATCATCTGCACTTCTTTTTGAAACTCCTGGCCAGGTAGAAATACTTCATTTTCAAATTTTAATGTACGGTACCCTCTCTTCTCATTTCCGGGATGCAGGAGTGCATGTGCTTCCCGTGGGGTCGCACCAGCGATTGAAAATAGTAAGGGGTCAGGAACAAAAAAGAACCGGTCAGCCACTGGATCAATAATATCCCGGTTTTTTGCAAAGAGGTTGTCCCACGAGAATGATATGTCAGTCTCTCCGATACCGATATCGAGTACTGCCTGCCGGACCGCTTCAGGCTTTATCCCACGCCGGGCAAGGGCACGAAGTGTCCCGAGCCGGATATCGTCCCATCCTGAATAGGTACCTGACCTGATACCTTCCCTCATCTGGGAGGTGGAGAGGACGACCCCCTCAATCCCCATCCTGCCATAATGGCGATAGACCGGTTCATTCCAGCCAAAGTACTCGTAAATAAATTTCTGGCGGCGGGTATTCGCAATATGGTCTTTACCACGTATAACATGGGTAACTCCCATCAGGTGGTCATCGACTGCCACCGTGAAGTTCATCAGCGGGTATACCTGTGCTTCGATTCTTGGGTGCATTGGTTCGTTCAGGATACGAAATGCCGGGAAATCACGCATTGCAGGATCCGGGTGGTCAAGCGTAGTCCTTACCCTCACTGATGCCTCACCTTCATAGAACCCTCCATCAAGCATTTTCTGCCATAGCTCAAGGTTCTCCTCAATCGTATGACCCCGGCAGGGACACGGTGTTTTTGCCTGCTTCAGTATCCGGAACTGTTCATTCTCGCAGGTACATACATATGCACCGCCGATCCCGATCAGTTCCCTTCCAATCCTGTAATACTGGTCAAACCGGTCACTCTGGTAGAAGACGTCGGTAATCCTGAGCCCCATCCATTCGATATCTTCCTGGACCATCCGGTACGCGTCCGGGTCTACCCTTTTTGGGTCGGTGTCCTCAATACGAAGGATATAGCTGCCACCGTACCGTTCGACATAGGCGTCATTCAGTACTGCCGCCCGCGCATGTCCAAGGTGGAGCGGCCCACTGGGGTTCGGCGCAAACCTCATCACCACGCCTTTTTCTGCCCGTTCAAGGTGTGGCAGTACATGGATGTGGACTTTCGGTGCATTCATCTCCTCGATCAGCTCGGGTGCAAGGTCACCCAGTTTTTTCCTGCGGTCGTCAGGGCTGAGCAGTTCCACTTCGGCAAGAACTTCCTTTGCAAGCAGGGCAATTTCCTGTGCCCTTGATCTGAACTCCGGGTGTTTTCCCATGACCATCCCGATAACGGTGCCGCTTTTCGGGAGACTGTTATGCTTGACGGCATTCTGGAGTGCAAAAATAAAAAGAGCATTTTTCGGGTCTGTATCCATGTCAGTATCCTCTGGTTACAAAATAATCCCCGATATCAATAAGGAGCCTTTTTGCCTCCGAATCCGGTAATATTGAAATAATTTCTTTCCCTTTCTGAACAAGTTCGAGTGCGGTATCTCTGACGTCTTTGATGACACCAAGGGAGTTCAGCCGTCCGATTAATTCATCTATCTCTGTATCGGTCAGTTCCCGCTTATATTCAGAAAGGTCAAGACCCTTCTCTTTTGCTTTGAGGGTAATAAGTGTCTGTTTACCCTCACGGATATCAGATGCACGGTCCTTTCCACTCTTTTCCGGGCTGGTCATGATATCGATCAGGTCATCCTGGATCTGAAATGCCATGCCGGTGTAGAGACCGTAGTGATAAAGCGCATGGGTCTTGACAGCATTCCCACCGGCGAGGATACTCCCGATCCCGGCTGATGCAGCATACAAAGCACCGGTCTTTTTGGAGACCATCTCAAGGTACTCCCCAACGGTAACATCACTTCTTTTCTCAAAGGACATGTCCATATGCTGGCCATTGCAAATCTCGACACAGGCCGCTGCAAGCATTGAGATCGCCCTTACTTTTGCATTATCTGACGATTCCGAGATACTGATAAACTCAAAAGCCCGTGCGTAGAGCACATCCCCGGCAAGAATCGCGGTAGGTTCATCCCATTTGGTGTGGACTGTCGGTACACCCCGGCGGAACACATCACCATCCATGATGTCATCATGGATAAGGGTGAAACTGTGGGTAAGTTCAAGTGCCAGAGCTGCTGGCATCACCTCATCCGAACTCCCCCGTTTCACTGCATCAGCAGCGAGCATCACCACAGCAGGGCGCAGGCGTTTCCCTCCGGCCTGCAGAAGATGGGCACTCGCTTTCCCTAACTCCAAAAACTCATCACCAAAAAACCGGTCAATCATCCTGTCGACCTGTTTCTGTGTTGAATCCAGATACTCCATCAAATCCATGATTATCTCCAGTTATCTTTAGTTAATTTTTAACCTGTGCCCGTTTGACATGATATGAACGTCATTGTGCAGTGTATAGCCGATTTCCGATGCAAATTCTGCATAGGCAGATGTCATCCTGATATTCCCGTGTGCAGGGATAATGTGCTGCGGGTTCAACAGGTGGATGAATTCATAATGGTCCTCCCGGTACGAATGCCCGCTGACATGGAGGTCTTCGAATACCCGCGCCCCGGTCATCCCGAGATGGGCCTCAACCATGTAGCGCTGACCCTTGTTCATTGGATTTGGAATTACCTTTGCCGAGAAGATGACCTTGTCTCCTTTTTCAAGCTTGTACGGGGTATCACCAAGCACCAGCCGTGTAAGAATAGACCCGGGTTCTCCCTGGTGTCCAGTAATGATGGGAAGGAATTTTTCCTTCCCGGACTTCATCATCCGCCTCATCATCCGGTCAACCGTCCTGCGGTTTCCGAACATGCTTACGGTTTCAGGGAATGCCACGAGTTTCATCTGCTCTGCAGTTGAGCTGTAGCGCTCCATCGATCGCCCAAGGAGAACAGGTTTCCTACCGATTTCGTGGGCACATTCTGCAATTGTCTTGACCCTTGCGATATGTGAGGAGAATGTGGAAACAAGGATTGCATTTTTGTCGTCCTCATAGCTTGTTATCGTGTCCCTGACAAGGTCCCTTGCAATCCGCTCGCTTGGTGCACGACCTTTATTTTCAACATAGGTACTTTCCACGATCAGCGCGATGACCCCTTCTTTTCCGATCTGGGCGAGACGTGCAAAATCAGGGGGGTCTCCAATGACAGGCGTCCGGTCTAATTTAAAATCACAGGAATACACGATAGCCCCGTGGGGGGTATGAAGGACGGGGGTTACCGTGTCAATAATACTATGCTGCATCCGTACAAACTCAAGGACCAGGTTCTGCGAAAGCGTATATTTTTGCCCGGCTTTC